>NZ_JAJEPW010000068.1:0-12795 GCF_020687045.1 Brotocaccenecus cirricatena | reverse complement strand
GTCATTGACCTGCCGGCCTTGGCTTGTTTCGTTTCCCGGCTCTCCGGCGCACATGTGCCGGAGAGCCTTTTATAACAGCCTGTGCAGAAGCACTTCCGGTCTGTTTATTCGCCCATGAGCTTCCGCCGCTTCAGCAGGAGCATCACAGCGCCTGCGGCAGCCGCCATCATCGCGCCGCTCAGCAGGAAGATGGGGAACCCGTCGCCGGTCTGGACACTGTTTTCGATCCAGCGGGCCGTCAGGGTCGTGTCACCCTTGACGCTGTACACGCTGGAGGCGTCGTAGCGGTTGCCGTCCTTGTCGTACCAGCCGCCGAAGGTATAGCCCTCCCGGGTGGGTACGGGCAGGGTGCCCACAGCCTGACCGTATACCACCGCCAGAGCAGAGGGCTCCACCTTGCCGCCATTGGCGTTCAGGGTAATGGTGAAGGTGCTGTCCTCCTGACCCCAGCGGGCGGTGAGGGTCACACCATCGGCTGTGCTGTAGACGGTGGAAGCATCATAGCGGCTGCCCACCTCGTCGAACCAGCCCAGGAACACATAGCCCTCCCGGGTAGGTGTGGGCAGGGCGCCCACGGCCTGGCCGAAGGTCACCTGGACCAGGGCCACGTCGGTGACGCCGCCGTTGGCGTCCAGGGTGATCTCGTAGATATTGGCGGTCCAGCGGGCAGTGAGGGTGGCGTCTCCGGCGATGGCATATATGGTGTCCTCGGTGTACTGCGCACCGTTTTCGTCATACCAGCCGTCGAAGGTATAGCCCTCACGGACGGGCACAGGCAGCTGGCCCACAGCTATGCCGTACTGGACGCTGACGGAGTCGGGCTTCACCATGCCGCCGTTGGCGTCCAGAGTCACGGTATAGCCCTGACCAGGCAATACCTCCACCACGCAGTAGGCGGTGACGCTGGTGTTGATATCGGTGGACACCTTGATGTAAGCGTAGCCGGGCTTGTGGGCGGTGACAACGCCGTTTTCATCCACGGTGGCTACCTCGGGGTTGAAGGAGGTCCAGGTCAGCGCGGCGTCCTCCGCCCGGGTGGGGGTAGGAGTCAGCGTCGCGTTCAGCGCCAGAGTCTCCAGGGGATGCAGGGTGGCCCGGGTATCATCCAGGCGCAGGGTATTGGCCTGCACCGGCAGGCAGACCACGGCGAAGTTCACATGATACTGCCCGTCCTTGGTGGTGGCGGTCAGATAGCTGACGCCGGGCTCCGAGGGGGTGTAATAGGCAACGTTCTTGCGGGTGCCGTTAACGTTGACGTCCTCGGCGGTCTCCAGCTTGCCGCCGCCCTCCGTCACCGTCCAGTTGAAGGGACCGTAGGTGCTGTCGGGACGGTCATAGGTGACGCCGGAGAGGTCACCCGCCGGATTACCGGCCTTCTCCGTGCCGTCTGCCCGGATCACCACCGTGGTGGAGGAGCCGTAGGGGGCGGACACGACGATATCGCCGGTGGTACGGTCATAGGTATAGCCATTGTACATGGCGTTTTCCGTCAGCTCATACTCATAGCCGTAATCATAGCGGTAAACCACATGGATGGACTCCGGCAGGGCATAGCCCTCGGTGTTCACCAATCTGCCGCGCCAGGGCTCGCTGCCGGAGAGGACAAAGTCCGGGCCGTCCAGCACCAGGCCGGTGGCGGCGGTGGTGGGATTGTCGCTGCCGCCGGAAACATACCCCTGGGCCGTGTACAGCTTCACATCGGAGAAGGAGTGGGTCTGGCGATACCGGGCGATGAGGCTGGCGGTCTCACCGGCGGTGACGTAATAGGTCTGCTCGTTGTAGTAGGCGTCGGACTGCAGGTCCTCCTGGTCGGAGGTCTGATAGACGTCCTCCCAGTCAAAGGTCATGGTCCGGGTAACACCGTTGATGGTGACGTCCAGATGGCCGGTTCCGGAGGGGATCTTGTCCGCGGAGGCCTGATAGTTCAGGTCGATAAGGCCCTCCAGCGCGTCGCTGCTGTTCTGGGAGACGCTGACCAGGCCCGCCCAGTCCTCGTCGTCCTCATATACCAGCCACTGATTCTGATAGATCTCCACATCGGCGGGCTGCAGGTCCACCACCCGGACGGTGATGGCGCCGTTGGGCTTCAGGCCGGAGAAGTGGTCCATGGACAGCTTGAAGTCCTTCACCTCCGTGGAGGATGCCTCCACCGCTATGACGCACAGGGCGGAGTAGGTGCCGTTGGACACGGTGATGATGGCCTGGCCGGGAGCCACAGCCACCACATGACCGAACTCATCCACCGTGGCCACCTCGGGGTTGCTGGAGGTGCGGGTGATGGGCGCCGTGGAGCCGGTGTTGTTGTTCACGCTGAGGTCAAAGCTCTGGCCGGGGTGCAGGCGGGCGGATGTCTGGGACAGGGTCAGGCCCTGGGAGGCGTCCACCTTGATGGCATAGGTGCGGTCATTGGCCGCATAGTCGCCGCAGGAGAGATACACGTTGCCGGTCCAGTTGTAGCTGCCGCGATACTCCGTCACATCTGCGGTGAAGGTGAAGGTGTGGGTATCGGCGTCATAAATGCTCTGGGAATACAGGGGATTCAGCAGATCGATGTTGTACTCGGTGATTTCCCGGCCGGTGGAGTCGGTATAGGTCCGGCTCACCTGGGCGTGGACCGCCACGGAGGCCAGGGAGCCGTCCTCGTCATAGACGGTGCCCTGCATATAGGTGCGGCCATCCTTCTGATAGAAGGTCACGGCGTTGTTCTCCAGCTTGGGGGCCTGGGTGTCCACCAGCACGTCGAAGGAGAGCACGTCGCCGGTCTTGTCCATTTTGTGGCCGTTGAAGGTGGGCTCCTTGCCGTCCACGAAGGACTCGAAGTCCGTCACCGGACGGCCCAGCTCCTCATTGTCCACGGTGTCACCGTAGTCACCCTCGCCATAGGCGGTAATGGTGTAAACGCACTGGGTGCCGTTGGGCAGGACGTCGCCGTTCAGGTCCGTTCCGTCCCAGGCATCCGTGAAGTAGTAAAGGGACATGGGCAGGACCACGCCGTAGCCGGCCTGATAGACGCTGCGGGGCACATAGGTGTTGAAGGTGCGGAAATAGAGCTCGTTGGTGTTCTTGTTCCGGACCTCGGTGACAAAGAGCTTGGCATCCCGCAGCTGATAGAGCTCAAGGTCGTCAATGGCGTCGAAATAGCCGCTGCCGTCCGGGGAGATGGCAAAGTTCTCCTGGTGGAAAACTGTCTGCTTGCTCTCGGCGGCAATGTCGGTATCAAAGATGTTCTGGCCCAGGTTCAGGAAGTTCACCACTTCCCCGGCGCTGCGGATGGTACTGCCCACCACGTTGACGCCCAGGGTACAGTCGTTGTTCATCACGTTTTCGCCGTCCTGGGGCTCGTCGAACCAGTTGGCGCGGTCCAGGATGGGGGCAGAGGTCCAGTCGCCCAGGAAGGCCAGCAGGGGCATGCCGATCTGAGGCGCGGAGCCGTCGGCGGCGGTGAGGATCACAAAGCCCTCCACATAGCTGCCGTTGGGGAACAGGTCGCGGATGGCGGCGATGTCGGAAGCGGTGAGGGAAACGGTCCGGCTGACCTGTGTGCCGCCGGCGGGCACGCTGACGCTGCCCAGATCCACCTCACGGATCAGCACATCGCTGGCAAGGACCATGGTCTTGCCGTCCTGCTCTGCGGTATCCGGCCGCAGAAGCACGGCCTTCATGCTGTAGCTCAGGGTGTCGCTGCCCAGGTTCTCCACCCGGAAGTCCAGATCATAGCTGCCGCTCCAGCCGGGATCGTCGCCCAGCTCCAGCTTGCCCACCAGCTTGCCGTCCACATCGATGTAGGCAGGGGTGGAAATGGCCGCGGCTGCGTTCACAAGGCCGGCGCCCTGGCGGCGGGGAGAGACGTATACGCCGTTCTCCTGCTGGGGCACGGCGGTGCTCACCAGCAGATGGTTGGTCAGGTCGGCGCTGGCGGCGGCGTCCTGCTGGGGATGCTGGGACTTGACATACTGCTCCACCAGCGCGGCCAGGCCCGCCATATGGGGCGTCGCCATGGAGGTGCCGCTCATCAGACTGTAGGACCCGGTATAGTCATCGTACTTCCCGGCGCCCTCCACATAGCTGCTGTCCATCACGGTGGACCAGATGTTGCCGCCGGGGGCGGTGATCTCGGGCTTCAGCTCCAGTCCGGAGCCGCTGCCCCAGGAGGTGAAGGAGGACATCTGGCCGCCCTCCTCCCAGTCGGACAGCTGGTCCTGCTGGTGAACGGTGATGCGGACCTCCTGCCCGGCGTTCAGCGCATCGATCATGGCCGCGCCGTCCACGCCGGAAATAAAGGCGGAGGTCAGCGAGGTGTTGTCCGTGTTCATGTTGATAAGCGTGGTGGCGGCGGGGTCGCTGTCATAAACCAGCACAGCCAGCACGCCGTAGCTCTCGCCCATGTAGTTGGTGCCGGAGAAGCTGCTGGCATTGTTGATCTTGTCGGCGAAGGAGAGGGTGCTGCCGTCTGCGCTGCCGCGCTTGACCAGGGCAATACCCGTCTTGCCGCCGTTGTAGCCGTTGCTGAATCCGGCGTTGTAGTAGTCCATGTAGGTGCCGTAGCCCGCGTCATACACAACGAAGCTCTGGCTCTCGGGGAACTTCCCCTTCATGGCCACTTCGTTGGGGTCGGAGAAGGGCACGGTATGGCTCTGGCCCTGGGCGTCGTTCCAGCTCAGCACACTCTGCATGTTGATGGTGCTGTTGATGGAGGCCACCGCCAGGTTGGAGGGGTAGACGGCGGGAGAGGACATCATGGAGATATCCGGGTCCTCCGCCAGGTTCAGGCCGCCCCGCTCATTGCCCTGGGCGGGGGAGTTTTCGCTGTTGCCGGCGGCGGTCATCAGAATGACGCCGGCCTGCTCCAGCCGGGCATAAACGCCGTGGATGGCGGTGTCATCATAGGCAAAGCCGTTGTCGGAGCCCAGAGACAGGTTCACGGCGTCGGCGCCCAAGGTCATGGCGTCCTCCAGGGCGTTGAGAATGGCGCTTTCCGTGGCGCCGGAGTTGCCGCCGTCGGCAAAGACCTTCATCATCATCAGCTGGGCATCGGGGGCTACGCCGGAGAAGAGGACCTCGCCCTCCTGGCTCTGGACAAAGCCCGCCACGGTGCCGGAGACGTGGGTGCCGTGGTTGCTGCCGCTGTTGCGGACGTTTACGTCGCCGCTGATGATCTCGCCGGTATAGGGGTCGGCGTCTCCGGCGTAGTCAAAGGCGAAGGGAACCTTGCGGGTCTTGTACATGGCCTCGTTGGAGGCGGGGCTCAGCCTATTGGCATTGAGCTGGCGGCCGTTCAGGAAGGCCAGCAGGGACTCCTTGCTATAGCGCAGGTCGCTGTCGCTGAGGTGGGAGTAGAAGGAGTCGTCCCGGAAGGCCTCGTGGACCCGGCGCAGACCGGTGACGTTGGCGCCCTCCTCATCGCTCCACCAGCTGGAATACTCCATGTCCAGGCCGGAATCCACCACGGCCACCAGCATTCCCTTGCCGGTGTAGCCCTTGTTCCAGACCTCCTGCAGGTGGACCATGTCATAGCTGTAGCCTGCCACACCGGCATTGGTGGCCGGAGAGGCGGGCTGACTGTAAACATGCTGCACATGGGCGGACTTCACGCCCTTCAGACTGCGGATGGTATCCAGCATGCCATAGGGGGCGCGGACGGCCATGCCGTTAAAGAGCACCGTCCACTGCTCCATCAGCTCAGGGGCGCCGGCAGTGGAGGTGCCCTCCGCCTGGAGAGCGGCGGGCTGGGCCGCCTGGATCTCGGCAAAGACCTTTTTCTGATCCCGGCGAATGGCGGCATCCTGTTTCTCCGCGCGGCCGCCGGCAAGATAGGCGGCGATCTCCGCACCGGCAGAGCTGGTGGAAGCCGTTTTCTTCGCGGCAAAGCCCTCCAGCACGGGAGCGCGCTCCAGCTCCACGAGGATGGTCACCATATCATCGGGCTGATGCCCGGTGGGCTGGGTGGTTTCCGCCGCAGAGTCGTTCTCCGCCATGGCGTCCAGCCGGGGGGTGCCGCTGACCTCCTCCGCCTTCACCACGGTCCCGTCGGGGGCGGCGGCTTCGGCGGCCAGAGCCGTGGGCACCAGGCCCAGCAGCATGACCAGCGTCAGCAGCAGTGCGATCACTCGTTTCATGTTATACATTCCTCCCTTGTGTTGAACTCCCATGTTCTGCATTCTTTATAGGACAATGAATGTTCTATGGTCATGGGATGACTGCCGTTATTATAGCACTTTACCGCAGCGGTGTCAAGCTATGCCGGGTGGAACTTCCGGGTTTTCTCCATTGAAACAGGAGAATAACATGCCGCTTGATAAATCACGTCCCACAAGATACAATAACACTTCGTTATATATAACGCAGTGTTATTATACAAGGATGGTGCTTATGCCGGCAGTCAGAAAAGTTTCAAAGGAACAGATCATCGACGCTGCGGTGGAGGTATTGCGTGACGACGGCTTTTCCGCCATCAATGCCCGCAGCGTCGCCAAAAAACTGGGCTGCTCCACGCAGCCGATCTACTTTTCATTCAAGAACATGGACGAACTGAAGGCCGCGCTGACGCAGCGTGCGATCGAACTGCACACACAGCGCGTGCGGGATTCTCTGTGCGCCCACGAAGGAAACGACAGCCGCTACAGCAGCTACGGCATGGGCTTCGTTAAATTCGCTGCCGAGGAAAAGCAGCTGTTCCGCTGGCTCTATCTGGAGGGCGAACAGCCAGGGGCATATCAAAGCGATGTTCTGATGCAGGAGGTCATCGGCGTGATCGTCGATGAATTCGGATATGCGGAGGACGTCGCACGCCGCTTTCATCAGGATATGATCTACTTTACCTACGGACTGGCGATTCTCGCCAATACGGATCATCTGCACCTGACGGAGGCAGAGCTGCGTGAGGCGTTCCGCCGGGAGTTCCGCGCGCTGATTGCCATTTATGGAAAGCCCGCAAAGCTGCCTGAATTTGCTGTGAAAGCCGGTGTTGCTTTATGAATCTGAAGGTATCCTTTTCGTGGATCGGGCTTGTGATCTTTGCGCTGCCCATGCGGCACATCTCACCGTGTCGATTCAATCCTTTTGCTGACATTTGCAAAGCGCAAGCAAAACATCGAGATTTTGATCAGGTGACACTGGATGTCTGGACATTCAATGAGTCGGCGCAGAAATTCTATGCGGCAGCAGGCTTTCAGCCCTATCGGTGCTTTTGGGAAAGCCAAACTTGATAAGCACAGGGAGCGATAAAATGAAGCGATCTTTGACTCAATAATTAGGGCTGCTGGGCGTTGTCAGCTTTCTTTCGTACACGGCGGCGGTCGTGTTTGCGCCGCTGACCTATCCCGGCTATAACTGGATGGCACAGGCTGTCAGCGACCTGAGTGCCGCCAATGCGCCATCGCTGGCACTCTGGAATCAGCTGAGCGCCCTTTACAATGCGTGCGAGGTCGTTTGCGCGACCGTCGTCTGTATCGGCATCCAAGGACAGAAAACCAAGCTGCTCCGTTCGGGCATTTATCTGTTCGCCATCATGGAGTGGATCTCGGCGGTCGGGTATCGGATGTTCCCGCTCAGTAGCAACGGCTATGCCGGGGCCTTTCAGGATGTGATGCACATGGTCACAACCGCTTTGGTGGTGCTGCTGTCCATCGTATCACTGACCATGATCATCGTCGCAGGAGCCAAGAGCAAAAACTGTCGTTCTTATGGTGTCTGCGCCGCTGTCGCATTGGCCATGATGCTTGTGGGCGCAATGGGTATGAAAATCGTCCCTGCCGAGTATTTCGGCGTGGTCGAGCGTTTCAGCGTGTTTGCTGCAACAGGCTTCAATGCGGCGCTTGGCATTCACCTGTTTTGTATGAAACCAAAAGAAATCAAGGAGTAAACATATATGAGCATCATTCCCTATGTGATCGAACAAACCAGTCGCGGCGAACGTAGCTACGACATTTTTTCCCGGCTCCTCTCCGACCGAATTGTTTTTCTCGGTGAGGAAGTAACGGACGCATCCGCCAGTTCCATCGTCGAGCAGATGCTGTTTCTGGAAGCACAAGACCCAGACAAGGATATTCAGTTCTACATCAACAGCCCCGGAGGCTCGGTCACGGCCGGGTTTGCGATTTACGACACCATGCAGTATCTCAAGTGCGACGTGTCCACCATCTGCATCGGTCTGGCCGCGAGCTTCGGCGCTTTCCTGTTAGCAGGCGGCGCAAAGGGCAAGCGGATCGCACTGCCGAATGCGGAAAACATGATCCACCAGCCGCTGATCGCTGGGAACGGCGTACACGGCCCGGTCACGGATATTCAGATCGTGACCGAACAAATGCAGAAAACCAAACAGCGGCTGACCCGCATTCTTTCCGAGAATACGGGAAAAACCTTTGCACAGGTTGCCGCCGATACGGAGCGCGACAACTACATGTCGGCGCAGGAAGCCCTTGCTTACGGGCTGATCGACAAAATTATTGACAAGAGATAAGGAGAAACGCCATGTCAGAAAAGAAGATCACCATTCGTTTGGAAACCAAAGATGACTATCGCAATGTTGAAAACCTGACCCGCGAGGCCTTTTGGAATGTCTACCGCCCCGGCTGCATGGAGTACTATGTGCTGCACTGCTATCGGGATGACCCGGCATTTGTGCCGGAGCTGGACTTCGTCATGGAGCTGGACGGCGAGCTGATCGGGCAGGTCATCTATGTGTGGTCGGAAATCGACTGCGATGACGGAAGAAAGGTGCCGATCATGACCTTCGGCCCCATCGGCATTGCGCCCGCATACAAGCGGCAGGGCTACGGAAAGAAGCTGCTGGACTATTCCATGGAAAAAGCCAAGGAAATGGGTGCAGGAGCACTTGCCATCACCGGCAATATTGACTTTTACGGCAAGTCCGGCTTTGTGCCTGCCAAAATAAAGGGTATCCGCTATGCCGACGACCCTGAAGCGGATTATTTTCTCATCAAGGAGCTGACGCCCGGTTTTTTGGACGGTATCTCCGGCACCTACAAAGACCCAGTGGGATATTTTGTCTGTGAGAAAGACCCGGAGGGCTTTGAACGATTTGAAGCGACTTTTCCGAAGAAGGAAAAGCGGAAGCTGACGGGGCAACTGTTCTGAACAGGAGGAAAAAATGGCATCCGGTAAAGAGTATCTTCATTTCATTCTGGAACAGCTATCCGATCTGGACGATATTTCTTACCGTCCTATGATGGGAGAATTTATCCTCTATTACCGAGGTAAAATCGTCGGTGGAATCTATGATGATCGACTGCTTGTAAAGAAAACAAGATCCGCTCTGGAACTTATGCCTGCGGCAATCTGTGAGCTCCCGTATGAGGGAGCGAAAGAAATGCTGCTGGTGGATGAAGTTGATAGCAAAGTGTTTCTTACAGAGCTCTTTGAGGCAATGTTCGATGAATTGCCATCGCCAAAACGAAAGAACAACGGCATTGGAGGAATAACCGATGAACTATATTCGGATCACAAAAGAAAATATTGACAAGGAACATATCTGCTGCGCCATGTCCGGTAAGCAGAGCGTCGAAAAAAAAGAATGGCTGCGGCAGCGCTTTGATGATGGACTTGTTTTCTATCGCAGCGAAGAACGCGGTAAATGCTTTATCGAATACATTCCGGCTGAAAACGCATGGGTGCCTATTGAGGCAGACGGCTATCTCTACATTGACTGTCTCTGGGTATCCGGTTCCATGAAGGGACACGGATACTCAAATGATCTGCTGGAGGCGTGCATCCGTGATGCCAAGGCGCAGGGGAAGAAAGGTATTTGCATTCTGTGCGCGGAGGGCAGGAAGCGGGAATTTCTTGCTGACCCGAAATTCCTTGCCTACAAAGGGTTCCGTGTGGCAGACATATCCGACTGCGGGATCAATCTCATGTACCTTTCCATTGAACCGACTGCACAGATGCCGAAGTTCCGGGAATGCGCGAAGCATCCGGCGATTGAAGATAACGGTTTTGTTCTGTATTACACCGATCAGTGTCCCTACACCTATTATTGGGTACCAAGGGTGCAGGAGGTGGCGAAGGAACATGGTATCCCGTTCAAGGCCATCCATATCACTGACAAAGAATCTGCACAGAATGTACCCGCACCGGTCACGACCTATGCCCTGTTCCGGGACGGTCAGTTTCTGACACAGAGTATTCAGTCGGATAAAAAATTCCTGGCGCTGGCGGGCTTGCAAAACTGATTGTAGCGAAATGCAAGCATGCGATGCCGTCGAAAAGATAGCAGGAGGCAATAACCATTGCAATACGAAAAAGAAATTATCTTAAAGGACGGCGCGAAATGCCTTCTTCGCGGAGCGGGTGAAGCTGATGCCGCCGAAGTGCTCCGCACTTTTGATCTCACGCATGCAGAAACGGACTATTTTCTGACCTATCCGGAGGAAAATTCGTTCACCGTCCAAGAGGAAGCAAAATTTTTGAAGGCGCGCAGCGAAAGCAAAAATGCCATCGAAATTGCGGCGTTCGTTGACGCCAGGATTGCCGGAACAGCGGGCATTGATCCGATTGATGACAAGGAAAAGATTCGCCATCGTGCGGACTTCGGCATCGCCATTGAAAAAGCCTACTGGGGGCGCGGCATCGGGAAGGCTCTTACGCTTGCGTGCATCGAATGCGCGAAGCAAGCGGGATACCTGCAAATAGAGCTGGAGGTCGTAGCAGAGAACGCATCTGCTGTCCGGCTGTATGAATCGGTCGGATTTCAGGAATATGGTCGCAATCCAAGAGGTTTCCGTGCAAGAAGCGGCTGGCAAACGCTTGTTCTTATGAGGCTTGAACTCGATTCTTAAGCACCCCTCGGTTTCATAACCCCGTCGGTGCCTTTCGCAGAAAGGCGGATTATACCTATGAACCTGCCATTGGAAGACCATTTGTACTTTTCCATCCAATCCCTACTTGTATCGTGTCCATTTTAAGAATGTACTGTGCGACACGCCCAATGCGATGGCGGCGGCTCTGGCTGAGAGCTGGCCGCTTTCCCATTTTTGACGCACATCTTCATATGACTCTGGCAAGGGCAGCGGCCTCCGCCCGAACTTCACGCCCCGGGCCTTGGCTGCTGCAATTCCCTCTGCCTGCCGCTTGCGGATCATCTCCCGCTCTGTCTGCGCCACATAGGATAGAATTTGCAGCACCAAGTCGGCGATGAAGGTACCCGTCAAGTCTTGGCCCCGGGCCCGCGTATCCAGCAGAGGCATGTCCAGAACAACGATGTCCACCCGCTTTTCCTTGGTGATGACTCGCCACTGCTCCAGAATCTCCCCATAGTTGCGGCCCAACCGGTCAATACTCTGAATGACCAGCAGATCGCCGGGGTGCAGCTTTTTTACGAGACGCTTGTATCGGGGACGGTCAAAGTCTTTTCCGGACTGCTTGTCCATGTAAATATTCTTTTTGGCGATCCCAAACGCCGTCAGCGCAATCATTTGACGCTGCTCGTTTTGCTCCTTTGACGAGACCCTCGCATAGCCATAGTTCATAATCCGACCTCCAATCCATTGAATGAATAGATTGTAAGCCAGCCGCCAAAATTTCCCGATTAACCCTTTTGAGATAATTATAACTCAAAAGGGTTAATCTTTTCAAGTGCATTCGGATATGCTTTCTCTATAAAAGGAGAAAGTACTATGAATATTGGAGAAGCTGTTAAAGAGAGAATTATAGAGTTATGTCGGGAGCGGGATATTTCCATCAACAAACTGTGCAACATGAGCGGTGTCACGCAATCGACTGTCAATAATATTGTCAGAGGACGCAACAACAGTGCAACGATTTCAACCATCAAAAAGCTATGCGATGGCTTGGGTATCACGATTCAGGAGTTTTTTGCGTCAAATCTGTTTACCGAGTTGGAGCAGGAGATCGAATAATATGGGCGGCGACTGCTACGATGCCGCCGCCGCCTGACGTTATCTCTCCCAATGCTCTTTTTTCTTGGACTGATTTTGCGGAACTGTTCTCTGTTCTTTCTGCCGCCGCATAATGAGCTGTCGCACTTGCCGTTCTTCTGTGTCCTCTCCAAGCAGACGCGATGCTTCCTGCTTGGCGCTGAGCAGCACAATAAGAGATGGCTTCTCCTGCATGGTGTCCTCTAATTGCTTTTTGACTGCCTTTTCCAGCGCAGGGCGAATGACCTGCCGTGCTTTGTACAGCTCTACCGGGTCAAAATCCGCAGCCTGCGCTTTCAGTTCAGCGTATTCATCCAAAGCCTTATCCAACTCGGCAGAGTATTTCTGCTCCTGCGCCTCCAGCTTTTTTAGACCGGCCTCCATGGTGGCAATATCCTTGCGGAACGCCTCAGCGCCTGCATCCTCCGCATACTCAAATCTTTGCAAAAGGAGTGCCTTTTCGGAACGGAGTTCTTCCAAATCTTCTGTCAGCTCGGTAATGCAGACAGCCAGCGTTTTGTGGCGTTTCACATGGTATATTGGCAATTCCTTTTTCTCAGCAACCAGCGCTTTGCGCTCCTTGCTCTTTTTCTTGATTTGCTGCACCAGACCGGTGTAACGCTCCAGCTCCGGCTTCCATACGGCGAGAGATTTTTGAATATGCGATTTGCCACCGCGAATATGCGAGAGCTGATAACAGAAGATCAGCACCCGGCTGCGCAGCTTCTCCAGCCCCTCCGCAATGGCCGGTACGGTGCGGGCGACCAGTGCGGTCAACTTTTTGATTTCAGCTTTCAGCTCCCGTAGCAGGGCATTGTCCGCCTTGATCTGCCGGTTGATCTCGCAGCGGTCAGCGATGATCCCTTTCCGCTCCAGCGCCCGTGCCGTCACGCCCTCATGA
>NZ_JAJEPW010000067.1:0-12916 GCF_020687045.1 Brotocaccenecus cirricatena | reverse complement strand
GCGGGGGGGGGGGGGGCCCCCCCCCCCCCCGCCCCACCGGTTTTCACTTGTTCCCGCTGGTCTTTCTTATCGCACCCGGGGGATCAGCAGCATCCCCTCCGGGCGGTCCTCCGTCAGCTCGTTGGCGGCCCGGATGGCCTCCTCGTCTGTGCGGTACTGCCGGGCGATGTCCCACAGGGTCTCCCCTTCCGCCATGCGGCGCAGGATCAGGGAGGGCTGCGGCCCCTCCGGCGGGTCCTGCAGCTCCACCGCCGTCACCGCCGCCACCGGCCGGCGCAGACACCGCCGTGCCTCGAACCGCACCGGCACCGACAGCCGGCAGGTGCTGCCGGTGATCTGCATCTGCGGCAGGCCGCAGGCGGCCCGGACGGTCTGCGGCTCCCAGGCCGCCGGGGCCGTCACCTCCGCCGACCGCTCGGCGCACACCGGCGTCCCGCTCTCGTCCAGATACAGCACCCGCAGCCGCACCGTGCACCGCAGGGCCGGGCCGCCGCCCTCCTGCACCGTGCTGACGCCGCTGCATTCCGCCGCCGTCAGATAGGCAAAGGGTCTCCCCTGGCCGAACTCCAGCTGCTGCACCGCCTCCTGGCTGGGGATATCCCGCTGCCAGGCCACCGGCAGCGGCGTCTCCTGCCGCCGGACCTGGGCCGCATGGTGCAGGCTGTACAGGTCCTCTATGTACGATACCTGCTGCTTCCGGCGAACCAACAGCGCCGCGCATATCGTCACGGTGATGCCGAAGGCCGGGCCGTTTTCCGTCCGCAGCACCCGGATCTCGCTGCTGGCCCACTGGATGCGGGCCTCCACCTGGGCGTCCTCCGGCAGCTCCACCCCGTCCAGCAGCTGGGAGAAGGGCAGCGCCGTCCGGTATGCCGCCAGCTCCTGGTTTTCTCCCCGGTACAGCACGCACACCTCCGCCTGGCCCTTCAGCACCAGGCGGCTGCCCACCCGGCGGCACTCCTCCACCCGGGCGGCGGTGCGCTCCATCAGCACATCCTCCGGCGGCGGGCCGTCGGGCGCCACCTCCTGGGCGAAGGAAAATTCCCGCTCCTCCACCGCTGTCAGCAGCTCCAGCTCCGCCTCCTGCCGCCGCACCCGCAGGGCAGGATCCTCCTCCGTGCCGCAGCACAGCCGCTGCCGCCGCCGGGCATAGCCGGACACGGTGAACTCCGGCATCACCCGCAGATACAGCTTCCGGGCGGTGACGGCCTTAGCCTCCGCCAGCAGCAGCCGCCCGGTGACGCACACGGCGTCGCAGTCCGCCAGCCGCTTATCCTCCACCTGGCAGGAAAACGGCACCTCCATCGACAGGCTCCGCAAACCCGCGCTCTCCTCCGAGGTATACAGCACCGTCAGCACCACGCTGCCGCCCATGGTCAGCTGCTGGCCCGCCGGATGCTTCTCCCGCAGCCGCAGCTGCCCCACGGTATCCACGATCCGGGCAATGTCCGGGCAATACTCCGGGATCGCCGTCTCCATGGACTCCTCCTGAGTGGTGACCAGGTCGCCTACCGGCTCGCAGCAGGCCAGCTCCGCAAATTTCAGCTCCAGTTCCATGCGTTTCCCGTCCTCTCCTTGTTTTCACTGTCCCAAGGCTATGCGGGAACACGCCGGGTTATTCCTGGATGCCGAACATCCGCCGCAGCAGCCCCCGCAGACACCGGGGCGCCTTCCAGATCACGATCTTCATGCACATTACCTCCCGTCCTTCAAGCATATGATCCCGCAGGCGATCAGCAGAAACGCCACCAGGAACATCAGCGCGCCCACCGGGAAGATGGCGGCGATCAGGATCCCCAGCCCCAGGCCCAGGGCGCACACGCCGATGACCGCGCCGCAATTTCCCCGTCTCATGGCTCTCTCCCTCCTCTGCCTCAGTATATGCCGGAAAGCTCCCTCTTGCGCCGGGAGGAAAAGTACGGTACAATAATCCCCAAAAGGAGGGACGGATATGAACCTGTTATATGCGCTGGAGAGCGTGCGCACTCCGTTCTGGGACGCGGTGTTCTCCGCCGTGACCCACCTGGGCGAGGAGACCGTTTTCATGGTGGCGGCCATTCTGATCTTCTGGTGCGTCAGCAAGCAGGAGGGGTACTATCTGCTGCTGATGGGCTTTTTCGGCACGGTGGTGAACCAGTTTCTGAAGCTGCTGTTCCGGATTCCCCGGCCTTGGGTCCGGGACCCCGACTTCACCATTGTGGAAAGCGCCCGGGCTCAGGCCACGGGCTACTCCTTCCCCAGCGGCCACACCCAGAACGCCGTGGCCACCTTCGGCGGCATTGCCCGGTCCACCCGGCAGCCCTGGGTCCGGTGGGCCTGCGTGGCGGTGCTGCTGCTGGTGTCCTTCTCCCGGCTGTACCTGGGAGTCCACACGCCCCTGGACGTGGGGGTGTCCTTTGCGGTGGCCGGGGTGATGGTGCTGACCCTGTATCCCCTGATCCGCCAGGCCGACCGCAAGCCCAGCCTGATGGCGGGCCTCATCGCCGGGATGCTGCTGGTGGGCATCGCGTATCTGGTGTTTGCGTATGTCTATCCCTTCCCGGCGGACGTGGACGCGGCCAACCTGGCCCACGGGCAGGAAAACGGCTGGAAGCTGCTGGGGGCCACCGTGGGCTTCGGCATCGCCTGGTGGCTGGACCGGCGGTATATCCACTTTGACACCCGGGCCGTCTGGTGGGTGCAGCTGCTGAAGGTGGTGCTGGGCCTTGCCCTGCTGATGGGCATCCGGGCGGGGCTGAAGGGTCCGCTGCTGGCCCTGTTCGGCAGCGCCGGGGTGGCCGGGGCCGTGCGATACGGCATCATGGTGCTGTTCGCCGGAGCCGTCTGGCCCGCAGCCTTCCGCTATATGGCCCGCTGGGGCAAAAAAGACTGAACCTGCTCAAAAAGGGCAAAGCCCTTTTGGGACAGACTAACCGGCTCCCCGGACCTTGCGTCCAGGGAGCCGGTTCTTATTATTCCAGCACGAACCGCATTTCCACGGGGTTGTGGTCGGAATAGGCAAAGCCCAGGTCCACCACGTCGCTGGAGGTCACCGTCACGTTGTCGGACACCAGGAACCCGTCCACCGTCAGCACATACTGCCCCTGGTGATAGGGTCCGTCGGCGTTGCGGCAGCTGGGCACAGGGTTCCCCTCATCCAGCGGCGCGATCAGGGACACGTTGAACTCGTCGAAGGTGTCCTCCGGAATGGGCTGGGCCCAGGTGTACTCCTGGTCCGCCTCGCCGAAATAGACGGCGGAATCCCCCAGCAGGTCCTTGTTGAAGTCGCCGCCGGCCACGCACCAGTTGCCTGCGTCGTACTCCCGCTGCATATCCTCCAGCAGCAGCTTCAGCTGCTCCATGGCGATGGTGCCGTCGGAGGTGTAGGCCGACAGGTGCAGGTTATACAGCACCAGCTCACCGCCGCCGGCCACCGGGATCCGGTGCACGCTGTAGCACCGGTCCAGATCCACCAGCTTCATCAGGCTGTTTTCGATGGGCAGCTCCACCCGCCGGGCGCTGTCCACCGTCATGGCCGACAGGGTCATCAGCCCCGACACCGACGCCCCGTGGGGGTGGCGCAGGGGATACATCAGGAAGGGGGAGTCGTAGTTCTGGGCCCAGGTCCCGTCATACTCCGGCAGGGCCTCCCGCAGCAGGGCGGCCTCGTCCACATGATAGCTGCGGGTGGAATCCCGGTCCACCTCCTGGATGAGATAGAAGTCCGCATGCTGCTGGGACAGGAACGACCCGATGTTTCCTATGTTGTCCGTCAGCCGCTCCTGGGACCAGGCCCAGGACTCCGTTCCGCCGTCCATAAAGAAGCCGTAATCCGGCTCATAGGCGCCGAAGCCGATGTTATAGGACAGCAGGTGATATTCCCGGCCGGTCTCGGCGGGCTGAAGCACCTGCCGGTCCACCTCCAGGTCCATGTCCCCCAGCCGGTGATAGTCGATGAGCACATAGGCCAGGTATCCCACCACCAGCAGCACCAGGGCCGCCAGCACCAGCAGGATGATTTTCAGCGGTTTGTTCACGAAACGCGCCTCCTTGTTTACAAAAGTCCATTCGTTTATTATAATCGAAGTCAGAACATTTGGAAAGAGGTTTTTTCGTGAAACGATTTGCCATCCGATTCAACGCGCCGGTGGTGCTGAGCTTCGCCATCATCAGCCTGCTGGTGCTGGTGCTGGATTCCGTCACCGGCGGGGCCTCCACGGCCCGGCTGTTCTGCGTATACCGGGCCCCGCTGACGGACCCTTTGACCTATGTGCGCTTTTTCACCCACGTTCTGGGCCACTCGGGCTACAGCCACTATATGGGCAATATGCTGCTTCTGCTGCTGGTGGGGCCGGGGCTGGAGGAGAAGTACGGCAGCCGGAATCTGCTGGCAACGATCGCGGTCACCGCCTTTGCCACGGGGCTGGTGCAGTTCCTGCTGTTTCCCCACTCCGCTCTGCTTGGCGCCAGCGGCGTGGTGTTTATGATGATCGTTCTCTCGTCCTTTACGGAGATGAAGAAGGGCGGCATTCCTCTGACCATGCTGCTGGTGGTGGCCCTTTACTTAGGCAGCGAAATCGCCGACGGCCTTACCAGAACGGACAACGTGTCCCATCTGACCCACATTGTGGGCGGTGTGTGCGGCATTTTCTTCGGCTTCCGGCTGGCCCGGGCGAAGAAAAGATAGCCCCCCCTCCAACGAAACAGCCCCGCAGCCCGCCGGAACCGGCAGACTGCGGGGCTTGCGCTTTGCCTTATTGCAGGGCCTGCAGCGCCGCCCGGGCGGCGGCCTGCTCGGCCTCCTTCTTGCTCTTGCCGGTGCCGGTGCCGGCCGTCTGGCCGTTGAGCAGCACCGCGCAGGTGAACAGCTTGGCGTGATCCGGGCCGGTGGCCCCGATCATCTCATAGTGCAGGGTCTGGTTGCTGCGGCGCTGGACCAGCTCCTGCAGCTCCGTTTTATAGTCCCGGCGGCGCTCCTCCACGGCCTCCTCCTGCTCCTTGTCCAGAAGGACCCGGTGGATCAGCGCCCGGGCGGCCTCCATGCCGCCGTCCAGATACACCGCCGCGAACACCGACTCCGTTGCGTCGGCCAGGATGGAGGGGCGGCACCGGCCGCCTCCGGCCTCCTCGCCCTTGCCCAGCCGCAGCTCATTGCCCAGCCCCAGGCTCTGGGCCACCTCGTACAGGCTCTCCTCGCACACCAGGGCCGCCCGCATCCGGGTCAGGTCCCCCTCCGGCAAATCCGGGTGCTTGTGGTACAGATAGTCCGCCGTTACCAGGCCCAGCACGGCGTCCCCCAGAAACTCCAGCCGCTCGTTGCTGCTGACGCCGCAGCACCGGTGCTCGTTGGCATAGGAGCTGTGGTACAGGGCCGCTTGAAGCTGCTCCTTGCAGCGGAAGGTATAGCCCAGTTTTTTTTCCAGTACTTGCAGGGTATGCATGATGTTTTTCTCCCTTCCGCAGCGGAAAAAGGAAACCCCGTTGCAACCAACGGGGCCTTCTTTTTCAGCTGCTTGATTGATTCAGTTCAGCTTATTATACAGATAGCGCACGCAGTCGCCCACGGTCTTCAGACCGGTGAGGTCCTCTTCGTCGATCTCGCCCACGTCGAATTCCTCCTCCATGGCCATGACCAGCTCCACCAGGTCCACGGAGTCGGCGCCCAGATCGTCCACAAAAGAACTATCCATGCCGATCTCGTCGGTATCAATGGCAAACTGCTCAGCGATCAGATCCTGCATGGTCTTGAAGATCTCGTCCATCGTCATGAGATGATCCCTCCTTTCGGGCTTTGTCTTGGAAAATAATACGGCAATTGGTCAGGTCTGTCAATACCCTTTTCGCAATTATTCCGCCTGGAGCTGCATCAGATGCACATTTTCCTGAATTTGTCCAATGATGCCGCTTTCGGCCACCTGTCTGGCCTGGCCGATGGCGTTGTCGATGGCCTCGGCGTTGGAGGAGCCGTGGGCCTTGATGACGGGCCTGGAGATGCCGATGAAGGCGGTGCCCCCCACCTTATTGGGGTCCAGCTGGGCCTTGAAGGCCCGCAGCCCCGGCATCACCATGGCGGCGGCCAGCTTGGTCAGCAGGTTCTTCCGGAAAATGTCCCCCAGGGCGTGACCGGCAAAGGAGCCCACGCCTTCCATGGTCTTGAGCAGGATGTTGCCGGAGAAGCCGTCGGTGACGATGACGTCGCAGCCGCCCTTGATGGCCTCCTTGGCCTCGATGTTGCCGATGAAGTTCAGGTGGCCCTCCTCCCCGGCCTTGCGCAGCAGGGCCAGAGTCTGCTTTTGCAGGTCCGTGCCCTTGCTGTCCTCCGCGCCGATGTTCAGCAGGCCCACCCGGGGACGCTCCAGCCCCAGCACCCGGCCGGCATAGAAGCTGCCCAGATACGCAAACTGCATCAGGTACTCCGGGGTGCACTCGGCGTTGGCCCCGCAGTCGATGAGCACGGCCTTGCCGCCGGTGGTGGGGATCACCGGGGCCATCGCCGCCCGGCGGATGCCCCGGATGCGCTTGGTGATCAGGGTGGCCCCGGCCAGCAAAGCCCCGGTGGACCCGGCGGAAACCAGGGCGTCGGCCTTGCCGTCCCGCAGCAGGGTCAGGCCCACGCCCATGGAGGTATCCTTCTTGTGGCGAAACACCTTGGAGGGGTCGTCGCACATCTCCACCGTCTCCGTGGTGTGGACGATCTCCATCCCCCGGGGGATGGTGTCGTGGCCGCAGTCCCGCAGGGCCCGGAGAATGGCCTCGGTGTCGCCGGTCAGCAGCACCTCCACGCCCCAGTGCTCCATACCCAGCAGGGCGCCCTTCACGATTTCCAGCGGGGCGTTGTCGCCGCCCATGGCGTCAATGATGATCTTCATAGTTCAGAACCTCCTGCTTTACCTGTTGGATAATGGCCAGCGACCGCTGGGACAGCTCGGCGTTTTTGTTGCGCTTGCCCTTGACCCGGTGGTCCAGAGGCGGCATGATGCCGAAATTGATGTTCATGGGCTGGAACTGGGTCACGGACTCGTTGCTGACATACAGCCCCAGAGCGCCGATGGCCGTCTCCCGGGGGAAGTCCATGGGGGCCTGGCCCAGCAGCCGCCGGGCAGTCTCCACCCCCACCAGAAAGCCCGAGGCGCAGGACTCCACATACCCCTCCACGCCGGTCATCTGTCCGGCAAAGGAGATGCGGGGCTGGGCCTTCAGCCGGTAATACCGGTCCAGCAGCCGGGGGGAATCCAGATAGGTGTTCCGGTGCATGACGCCGTAGCGCAGGAATTTCGCATCATGCAGGGCGGGGATCATGGAGAACACCCGCTTCTGCTCCGGGAAGCGCAGGTGGGTCTGGAACCCCACCAGGTTATAGATGGTGCCGTCGGCGTTGTCCTTGCGCAGCTGCACCACGGCATAGGGCTCCCGCCCGGTGCGGGGGTCCTTGAGCCCCCGGGGCTTCAGGGGCCCATAGCGCAGGGTGTCCTCCCCCCGCCGGGCCATGACCTCCACGGGCATGCAGCCCTCAAAGACGTTCCTGTCCTCGAAGCCGTGGACCTCCGCCTCCTGGGCGTGGGTCAGCTCGCGCCAGAAGGCCAGATACTCCTCCTTCTCCATGGGGCAGTTGATATAGTCCGGCGTCCCCTTGTCGTACCGGGACGCGAAAAAGCCGCTGTCCATGTCCACGCTGTCGAAGCTCACCAGCGGGGCCGCCGCGTCGAAAAAGTGCAGGGCGGAATCCTCGCTCCCCAGCATGGAGAGGAGCCTGTCCGCCAGAGCGTCGGAGGTCAGCGGCCCGGAGGCCACCACCACCTCCCCCTCCGGCAGGTCCGTCACCTCGCCGGGGATCACGGTGATCAGGGGGTGACTTTTCACCCGCTCCGTCACCAGCCGGGAAAAGCCGTGGCGGTCCACCGCCAGAGCGCCTCCGGCGGGAACGGCGGTCTCGTCCGCGCAGCGGACGATAAGGCTGCCCAGCTGCCGCAGCTCCTCCTTCAGAAGGCCCACAGCGTTCTCCAGCCCCGCCGCCCGCAGGGAATTGGAGCAGCACAGCTCCGCAAAATCGGCGGTCTGGTGGGCAGGGGTCATTTTTTCCGGCTTCATCTCCCGCAGGGTCACGGGAATGCCCCGCTGGGCCAGCTGCCAGGCGCACTCGCTGCCGGCCAGCCCTGCGCCGATCACTGTTACATGGTTCATGCTTCCTCCGCCTTTTTCCGGGTGGTTTTCTTGGCCGCTGTGGCCTTGGTAGTTTTTGCAGTCTTGGTAGTTTTGGTGGTCTTGGCCGCCTTTTTGGCGGGCTTTTTCTCCTCCTGGACAGGCTCCGCCGGGGTCTCGGCAGCGCCCTCCGCAGGCTCCTCCGTCTTGGCCTTTTTCACATAGCCGCGCTTGTCCTCCGGCAGGAAGTTGGCGCACTCGGGGTTGATGCAGAAGGGCTTGCGGAAGCCCTTGCCCGCCTTTTTGAACATGGTGTGACCGCACACGGGACAGTCGTCCTTCACCGGCACGTCCCAGGTCATGAAATCGCACCGGGCGCTTTCGTCGGCGGCGTTGAGCCGCTCACAGCAGTAATAGGTGTACTGCTTGCCGGTTTTCTTGCTGACGCCGGTGCGCTTCATCAGCCGCCCGCCGCACTTGGGGCAGCGGCCCGGCATCTCCACCACCAGGGGCTTGGTAAACGTACACTCCGGGTATCCGGGACAGGCCAGGAACCGGCCGAACCGGCCGGATTTGACCACCATGTTCCGGCCGCACACGTCGCATTTCTCCTCGGTGACCTCGTCGGGAACCTTCAGATATACGCCCTCCATGTCCTTCTCCACCTGGCGGAGGTTGCCTTCAAAGCCGCCGTAAAACTGGCGCAGCAGCTGCTTCCAGGGGATCTTGCCGCTTTCCACCTCGTCCAGCTCGTCCTCCATCCGGGCGGTGAACTTCACGTCCACAATGTCCGGGAACCGCTGGCACATCAGGTCCGTCACCAACTGGCCCAGAGGCGTGATCCGCAGGGCCTTGCCCTCCTTCACCACATATTCCCGGTCCAGAATAGTGGACACGGTGGGGGCATAGGTAGAGGGGCGGCCGATGCCGTTTTCCTCCATGGTGCGGATCAGGGTGGCGTCCGTATACCGGGCGGGGGGCTGGGTGAAGTGCTGGCCGGGCTCGAAGCCCTCCAGGGTCACCACCTCGCCGGGCTGCAGCTCCGGCAGGGCAGGCTCCTTATCCTCCTTGTCATCGTCCCGGCTCTCCTCATACACGGCGGTGTAGCCGGCGAATTTCAGGCTGCTGGCGCTGGCCCGGAAGGTGTGCTCCCCGGCGGCAATGTCCACGCTGACGCTGTCATACACGGCGTTGGACATCTGGCTGGCCAGAAACCGGCTCCAGATCAGCCGGTACAGGCGATACTGCTCGCCGGTCAGGTCGCCCTTCACCTGCTCCGGGGTCAGGGTGACGCTGCTGGGGCGGATGGCCTCGTGGGCGTCCTGGGCCCCGGCCTTGGCCTTGTACTGCTTGGGGGTCTCCGGGCGATAGGCCGCACCGTAGCGGCTCTCAATGAAGCTGCGAGCCGCCGCCTGGGCCTCGTCGGAGATACGCAGGGAGTCGGTACGCATATAGGTGATCAGACCCACGGTGCCCTCGCCGGTGATGTCCACGCCCTCATACAGCTGCTGGGCGATGGCCATGGTCCGCCGGGGGGTCATGTTCAGCTTCCGGGAGGCCTCCTGCTGCATGGTGGAGGTGGTGAAGGGAGGCGATGGGGAGCGGCGCTTGTCCGTGCGCTTCACGTTGGTCACGGCGAAGGGCGTATCCTGAAGCTGGGCGCGGATGTCGTCCACCTCCTGCTGGGAGGCGGGCTCATATTTCTTGCCGCCGCGGCCATAATAATGGGCCTTGAACCGGACCCCCTGGTCGTTTTTCAGCAGGGCGTCCAGGGTCCAGTATTCCTGGGGCACGAAATCGGCGATCTCCTTCTCCCGGTCCGCCACCAGGCGCATGGCCACGGACTGGACCCGCCCGGCGGACAGGCCCCGGCGGATCTTTTTCCACAGCAGCGGGGACAGCTCATAACCCACGATGCGGTCCAGAATGCGCCGGGCCTGCTGGGCGTCCACCAGGTCCTGGTCAATGTCCCGGGGCTGGCGGATGCTCTCGGTGACCACCTTGCGGGTGATCTCGTTGAAGGTGACCCGGAAGGTTTTATCCTCCGGCAGGTCCAGCAGCTGCTTCAGATGCCAGCTGATGGCCTCTCCCTCCCGGTCCGGGTCGGTGGCCAGATACACGGCGTCGCTTTCCTTGGCCGCCTGCTTCAGGTCCCGGATGATGTCCTCCTTGCCCTTGATGGGCCGGTAATTGGGCTCAAAATCGTTTTCCACGTCCACGCCCAGCTTGCTCTTGGGCAGGTCCCGCAGATGTCCCATACAGGCCTTCACCTGATACGCCGGGCCCAGGTACTTGCCGATGGTCTTGGCCTTGGCCGGGGACTCCACGATCACCAGGTATTTTTCAGCCTTTTTTGCCATATTTATGATCCTTCCTTTTCCGAATGTAACCTTACTGTGCGCACATAGCTGCGGGGGCCGGAGCGTTGGGCATAGCCGTCGATCTCCAGCACCGTCAGCGCCGACAGCACCCGCCTTACCGGCAGGCCCGTCTGTTCCGCCGCCTCATCCGTCAGAAGCGGCGTTTCTGTATCCAGCACCCGAATCAGCGCCAGCTGATCGTCGGTAAGCCCCTCCCGGTTGCGGTCCAGGTCCAGCACCGGCAGCTGCGGCTTTTGGGCCGGCTCCGGCGGCGTATCGGGCAGGGGAGAGGACTTGTCCTCCTCCGGCTTGGGGGCGTCCCCCGGCTCGGGAACGGTCATCTGGGCCGGATGCAGCCGGTGAGGAAACCGGCTGTGATACACCGACAGAATGTCCCAGCCCGACGCGGCCAGTCCCGCGCCGTCCCGGATCAGCCGGTTGCAGCCCACGCTGGCCGCCGCGTCGATGGGTCCCGGCACGGCGAACACGTCCCGCCCCTGGTCCAGGGCGGCGTGGGCGGTGATCAGCGCCCCGGAGCGCACCGGGGCCTCCACCACCAAGGACGCCAGGCTCAGTCCGCTGATGATGCGGTTGCGCACGGGAAAATGCCCCGGCAGGGGCTCCGTTCCCGGCGGATACTCCGACAGCAGCACGCCGGTGGCGGCGATATCTTCATATAATCTGCGGTTTTCCGCGGGATATACCACGTCCACCCCGCCACCCAGAACGGCGGCGGTGAAGCCTCCCGCCTGCAAAGCGCCCCGCATGGCGGCGCCGTCGATGCCCTTGGCCATGCCGGACACCACCACCGCACCCTGCCGGGCCAGCTCATAGCCCATCCGGTGGGCGCACCGCAGGCCATAGGGGGTGCAGGACCGGGTGCCCACCACGGCGATGGCCGCCTCCTCGTCAAACAGCGGCAGCGACCCCTTGCCGTACAGCAGCACCGGCGGGTCGAAAATGTCCCGCAGCCGGGCGGGATAGGCGGCATCCTGCATGGTCAGCAGGAAAATATCGCCCCGGGCGCAGTCCGCCAGGATGCGGTCCGCCCGGGTGAGGCTCTTGTCCGAAAGCAACTGGGCCTGTCCCGGCGTCAGCCCCTCGGTCAGGGCCAGCTCCTCGGTATCGGCATAGTACACGTCCTCCGGGGAGCCATAGCGCTCCAGCAGCAGAAGCCTGCTGCGGTTGCTGAGCCCCGGCAGGGCCGTCAGCCATACCCAGTATTTCAGCGCCGCCACGGCAGTCCCCTCCTTCCGTTTACCGCCAGCTTTCCCACAGCAGCACCGCCGCCGCAATGGCCGCGTTCAGCGACTCGCAGCGGGGGGACATGGGAATCAGCACGGTTTTGTCGCACAGGTCCAGCACCTCCCGGCTCAGGCCCCGCCCCTCGGAGCCGATGGCCAAGGCGCAGCGGGAATAGTCCGCCTGCCGGGCGTCCATGGCGTCCGGCCGCAGGGCCGCGCCGTACAGGGGGATGCCGCTGCGGCGCAGCAGGTCCCCCAGCTCCTCCGGCGTCACGCTCCACACCGGGCGGCGGAACACCGCCCCCATGGAGGCCCGGACGGTTTTCGGCCCGAAGGGGTCCGCGCACCCGCCGGTCAGCAGCAGCCCATCGGCGTCAAAGGCGTCCAGGGTCCGCAGCACCGTTCCCACGTTGCCGGGGTCCTGGACCCCGTCCAGCACCACATAGCGCCGGCCCGGAAGCGTTTCCGGCACCGGCAAAACCGGCGCGCGGCAGGTGAACAGCACCCCCTGGGGGGTCTTGGCGGGGCTGATGGAGGCCATGACCTCCGGCGGCACCAACACCTGCCGGACCTTTTCCGGCAGCGGCTCCGGCCACGGCTCCACCGACACCACGGTCTGCACCTCCGCCCCCCACTGGGCGGCCTCCCGCAGCAGCTTGGGGCTGTCGCACAGGCACTGCCCCGTCTGGCGGCGATAGGCGGCGGACCCGGCCAGCTTGCGGATATGGGTCATCAGCGGATTCTGGCGGCTGGTAATGGTCTCCATGCTTCCGGCTCCTTTCCGGCTTCTTCCCGGGCTTCTATATTTAATAGGTAAAGCCCGGTGTGTATGATTAGGTGCATTGTAGCATAACTTGATCCAAAATGCAACCACCGGAAAAAATCAGCCAGCCCAGGCCATGATCGGTGACGACCCGGTGCAGCTGTTCAGCAATTTCAGCCTGACCCAGCCGCCGGGGCTCCAGCTTCTATTACGAGCTGGACGCGGACAACATCCGGCGCTTTCTTCGCGAGTTGGAGCATTATTTGCTGTGAGTTAATGCTCTTATCCTCCTATATTGGAAAAGACCCGCTGCCGGCTGAAGCGGCAGCGGGTCTGAGACTGTCGAAAAACTCAGAAATCTTCCGCCATCGGAAAGGAAGATAGTTACGAAAGAAACCCATCAGGGGTGTCTTTCGTTTGCAATCACAGGT
>NZ_JAJEPW010000066.1:0-13760 GCF_020687045.1 Brotocaccenecus cirricatena | reverse complement strand
CGCAGCCGCGTCCCCCGATTTTTGTATGCAGGAGAAGCGTATGGAGTATCTGACTTTTTCCGCCCCCGGCCGGGTGGAGCTGGGGGGTAACCACACGGACCATCAGCACGGCTGCGTGCTGGCGGCGGCCATTGACCGCACCGCCCGGGCACGGGTGCGGCCCACCGGAGAGGGCGTGGTCCGGGTGTTCTCCCGGGGGTATGCGCCGGTGGAGCTGGCCCCGGATGACCTGTCCCCCCGGCAGGAGGAGCGGAACACCACCGCCGCCCTGGTCCGGGGCATGGCCGCCGCCTTTGCCCGGCGGGGCATCCTCTGGCAGGGCTTCGACGCATGGGTGGAGTCCGACGTGCTGCCGGGCTCCGGCCTCTCCAGCAGCGCCGCCTTTGAGGTGCTGCTGGGCCGCATAGGCAATGCCCTGTTCGCCGGGAACAGCCTGACCGCCCCGGACATCGCCCGGATGGGCCAGTGGGCGGAGAACGTGTACTTCGGCAAGCCCTGCGGCCTGATGGATCAGCTGGCCAGCAGCACCGGCGGGCTGGTGTTCATGGACTTCCGGGACCCCGCCGCCCCGCTGGTGCGGCGGCTGGACGCCGCCCTGCCCGGGTGCGTCCTGTGCGTGGTGGACAGCGGCGCGGACCACGCGGGACTCACCGAGGCATACGCCGCCATCCCCCGGGAGCTGGGGGCCGTGTGCCGCCTGTTCGGAGCGGAGGTCCTGCGCCAGGTGGAGGAGGCGGAATTTTACCGCCGCCTGCCGGAGGTCCGCCGGGCCGCCGGGGACCGGGCGGTGCTGCGGGCCATCCATGTGTTCGACGAGAACCGCCGGGTGCTGGGCCAGGTGCAGGCTCTGGAAAACGGCGACACGGAGGGCTTCCTGGCCCTGGTCAACGACTCCGGCCGCTCCTCCTGGGAATATTTGCAGAACATCGCCCCGGAGGGGGCCGCCGGACACCAGGAGCTGGCCGTGACCCTGGCCCTGTGCCGCCGCCTGCTGCGGGGCCGGGGAGCCGCCCGGGTACACGGCGGCGGCTTCGCCGGAACGGCCCTGTGCATGGTGCCGGAGGCGGATTATCCCGCCTTCCGTGCGGAGCTGGAGACTTTGCTGGCCCCGGACTGCTGCCATCGGCTGCAAATCGTATAAAAATCGCCCCTGCCGCTGCGGCAGGGGCGAAGCGTTATTCGTCGTCCGACTCCTCCGAATGGGAGGAATCTCCTTTTTTCAGATGGGAGACGATGATGCCGGTGCAGCACAGTATAAGCACCGCCAGCACCAGCGTGCAATACAGAACAGGGCCATACATCAAATCGGTTGACATAAGGCCAAAGCCCAAAAAGCCAAGCGTGGAACCCAAAAAGAGCAAGAGAACCACCGCAGCACCCAGCAGAATCAGTTTGGTTATAAGCTTCATATTTTGACTCCTCACTTTCTACTAAACGCACAATTTACAGCTTTTCATCCGGACACTGTGTCGGTATATTACCATATTCAAAACGAAACGTCAACATGATATTGTGAAATCGCCCGTGTATAAAAGCTCGCAATTTGCGCACTTGCACATGCGCCGCTGCCACCGGCTGCAAATCGTATAGATCGTATAAAAATCGCCCCTGCCGCTGCGGCAGGGGCGAAGCGTTATTCGTCGTCCTGGATCATCAGCTGCACGGCGCTGTGCAGGTTGCGGATCTCCACCCGGGGGGCGGAGGGGGCGTATTCGCCGTCCAGGGACCAGGGGATGTCCTCCCGGGTGGTGACGGTGACGCTGCGGACGTGGCGGAAGATCACCCCGGGATAGTCATAGTCCATGCGGTTCAGGGCCGTGATGAGGTTTTGCAGGTCCAGGGCGGTTTTGGGCATCCGCAGCAGGATCAGCTCGAACATGCCGTCGTCCATGTGCACCCGCTTGGGGTCCAGCTTCACCAGGCCCCCCAGGGAGGTGGAGTTGCACACCGCACCGAAGATGAAGTCCCCGTCGAAGGACTCGCCGTCGGCCTCCACCCCGCAGCGGTAGGGCCGCAGGGAGTCCAGATTCTTGATGCCCTCCAGAATGTACGCAAAGTGACCCAGGGCGTTCTTCGTCTCCTGGGACGCGGAGTAGGACGCCTTGGTAAAGGCCCCGAAGGAGGCCACATAGGAGAAATACCGATCGTTGTGGGCCCCCAGGTCCAGGGGATGGGGGGTGCCCTCCACCACCGCCCGGGCCGCCTGCTGCACGGAGGAGGGGATCCGCAGGCTGGCGGCAAAGTCGTTGGTGCTGCCGTTGGGCAGATAGCCCACCGGCGGGCGGTTTTCCAGCTGCATCAGGCCCGACAGCGTCTCGTTGAGGGTGCCGTCTCCTCCGGCGCACACCACCAGGTCATAGCCCCCGCCCCATTGGGCGGCGAAGCGGGCGGCGTCCCCGGCGGCCTGGGTCAGCATCACCCGCACCAGGTACCCGGCCCGGCCGAAGGTGGCCACGGCGTCAAACAGAGGGGCGGAGGACTTGGTCTTGCCCGCCCGGGGATTGACAATGAACAACAGGGTCTTATCCATGAACAGTCTCCTTTACCATCGTCGCCTTTGATAATAGTCCCAATATTATACCGCTTTTCCAGGCAGATTGCAAGCATTTGACACCGGCTGCGGGTCAGGGGCAGAAAGTGGTTATGAATGGATTGCATTTTTCGGAAGAATCTGCTAAAATTATCATTTTGTGAGGGGATTTTTCCCCAAAGGAGGAACTGTTCCATGCTGGAGCTGCAAAACATCTGCTATCGCGTGTCCACTCCCGAGGGGGAGCTGGACATTCTCAGGGACATCAGCATCACCATTCCGGACCAGCGGCTGATGGTTTTCACCGGCCCCAACGGCGGCGGAAAAACCACCCTGGCCAAGATCATCATGGGCCTGGTCCAGCCCACCTCCGGCCGCATTCTGTATAACGGCCGGGACATCACCGGGCTGTCCATCACCGAACGGGCAAGGCTGGGCATCAGCTACGGCTTTCAGCAGCCGCCCCGGTTCAAGGGGATCACGGTCCACGATCTGCTGCGGCTGGCGGCGGGGCGGGACAAGCTCACCAAGGACCAGTGCTGCGCCTATCTGACCAAGGTGGGCCTGTGCGCCAACGACTATCTGGACCGGGAGGTGGACGTGTCCCTTTCCGGCGGCGAGGTCAAGCGCATCGAGATCGCCACCATTCTGGCCCGCCGGGGCAGTCTGATGATCTTCGACGAGCCGGAGGCGGGCATCGACCTGTGGTCCTTCGCCCGGCTGACGGAGACCTTTGAACAGATCCACCGGGAGCATCAGGCCGCCATGATCATCATCTCCCACCAGGAGCGGATCATCCAGCTGGCCGACGAGATCGCCGTGATCGCCGGGGGACGCATTGCCCACCGGGGCACCACGGAGGAAATTCTGCCGCTGATCCTGGCGGACACCCTGGGCGGATGCCCGGTGCTGAATCGAGAGGAGGCCCGTTCATGATCACCGAGATCGACGCAAAACTGCTGGAAAAAATCGCCGACCTGACCGGAAAGCCCGCCGGGGCCTTCAACATCCGCAAGGACATGGGCTGCGAGGCCCGGCAGTCCACGGAGCACATCGCCATCGACCCCCGGGCCGACGGCAAGCCCGGCATCGACATCCATTTCAAGGCCGGCACCAAGGGCGAGACCTGTCACATCCCCGTCATCATCAGCCAGACGGGCATGAGCGACATGGTGTACAACGACTTCTATGTGGCCGACGACTGCGACGTGAACATCGTGGCCGGGTGCGGCATCCACAACTCCGGCTGCGACGAAAGCCGCCATGACGGCATCCACACCTTCCACATCGGCAGAAACTGCCGGGTCCACTACACGGAGAAGCATTACGGCGAGGACGCCCAGGGCGAGACCGGCAAAAACGTGATGAATCCCCAGACCATCGTGTATCTGGGGGAGAACTCCACCATGCAGATGGACACCGTCCAGATCCGGGGCATCGACTCCACCCTGCGGGACACCCGGTTTTACTGTGAGGCCGGCAGCGAGGTGGTAGTCACGGAGCGCCTGCTGACCCACGGGGACCAGACCGCGGAAAGCGACATGACCATCGAGCTCAACGGCAAGGACGCCCGGGGCCGGGTGATCTCCCGCTCCGTGGCCCAGGACGGCTCCCGCCAGGTGTTCCGCCCGGTGATGGTGGGCAACAGCCAGTGCTTCGGCCATGTGCAGTGCGACTCCATCATCATGGGCGCCGCCCACATCCAGTCCGTTCCGGCCATCACCGCCAACTGTCCCGACGCCCAGCTGATCCACGAGGCCGCCATCGGCAAGATCGCCGGGGACCAGCTGCTGAAGCTGGAGACCCTGGGCCTGACCCCCGAGGAGGCCGAGGAGACCATCCTCAAGGGCTTCCTGGCGTAAAATACGCAGCAAAAACCCGCGTATCCACTGCGGATACGCGGGTTTTGGTTTGGTGCCCCGTCGGGGATTCGAACCCCGGACACCCTGCTTAAAAGGCAGGTGCTCTACCGACTGAGCTAACGGAGCGTGGCACATATGAAAAAAGGATGGGGCCATCCGGAAAGGCGTGGCAGGGATGGCTGGACTCGAACCAGCGGATGAGGGAGTCAAAGTCCCTTGCCTTACCACTTGGCTACACCCCTGTGTGGAAAAAGAATCAGGGATTGGGATCGCTCCCAATCCCTGATATTCAGTGGGGTGGGTAAAGGGACTCGAACCCTCGACACCCGGAACCACAATCCGGTGCTCTAACCAACTGAGCTACACCCACCATATAGAACCGCAAGGAACGCCGGACGACATGCTCCAGTAAAGAAGTGGCGCGCCAGAAGGGACTCGAACCCCTGGCCTACTGCTTAGAAGGCAGTTGCTCTATCCAACTGAGCTACTGGCGCATAAAAAAGTGGAGCGGGTGACGGGAATCGAACCCGCATCCCCAGCTTGGAAGGCTGGTGCCCTGGCCATTGTGCTACACCCGCATGCGCCCTCCGCGAAATCGTCAGCTTTGTCATATTACCATATACTGCTTGGTTCTGTCAAGAGAAAAATTGAAATTTTCCGCCCTCAGAAAATCCCAGGAAAAATCCTCGAACATCTGTTGCAAACCCGGATTTTCTGTGATATAATCGAAAAAAGTACCCGGTAAAGGAGCGGACATCATGGCCCAGCTGACCAAAATGCAGCAGAAAATCTATGACTACATCGTCCAGGCCATCCAGGACCAGGGGTATCCCCCCTCGGTGCGGGAGATCGGCGAGGCCGTGGGGCTGAAGTCCCCCTCCACGGTGCACTTTCACCTGAAGCACCTGGAGGAGCTGGGCGTCATCGGCAAGCAGGCCGGAAAGGGCCGTGCCCTGACCCTGACGGAGGCGCCCCAGGAGAACCAGGTGCCCATTGTGGGCAATGTGGCCGCCGGGTCCCCCATTCTGGCCCAGGAGTGCATCGAGGATTACCTGACCTTCGACACCGGCGGCCGGGACGGGGAGTATTTCGCCCTGCGGGTCCGGGGCGAATCTATGCTGAATGCCGGCATCCTGCCGGACGACCTGGTGGTGGTGCACCAGCAGCCCGCCGCCAACAACGGCGAGATCGTGGTGGCCCTGCTGGGGGACGAGGCCACGGTGAAGCGCCTGAAGCGGCAGGGGAGAGAAGTCTGGCTTCTGCCGGAAAACCCGGCCTATCAGCCCATCGACGGGCGGGAGGCCCGGATTCTGGGCAAGGTGGCCGCCGTCATCCGCCGGTATTGACACGCCGGGCCCAAGCCGCTATAATAATAGCCAATCGAACAGCGCGACGATCGGAAAGAGTATGCCGCGCAGCTCCGGCAAGAGAGGGACGGCCACCGGCTGCAAGCCGTCCTGCGGAGTGCGGCAGAAGGTGCGTCCGGGAGCGCGCGGGATGTGGAAGCCCGCCGCATGGCCTGCGTCAAAGGCCCTCAAGCGACAAACGAGAGTGGAACCGCGAGACATCGCCTCTCATGCCCCTGGGCATGGGAGGCTTTTTGTTTGCCATCGAAAACTGACGATTGAAGGAGAACACACCATGTATCTGTATAATTCCGCCACCCATCGGAAAGAGGAGTTCAAGACCCACACCCCCGGCCATGTGGAGATGTACACCTGCGGCCCCACGGTGTATCACTTTGCCCACATCGGCAACCTCCGCAGCTATATCATGGAGGATGTGCTGGAGAAATACCTGCGCTACGCCGGATACAGCGTCAACCGGGTCATGAACATCACCGACGTGGGCCACCTGACCTCCGACGCCGACCAGGGCGAGGACAAGATGCTCAAGGGCGCCCGGCGGGAGCACAAAACCGTCATGGAGATCGCTCAGTATTACACCGACGCCTTTTTCGAGGACTGCCGCAAGCTGAACATCAAGCGCCCCGACGTGGTCCAGCCCGCCACCGGCCTGATTGACGACTATATCAGGATCATCACCCGCCTGCTGGACACCGGCTATGCCTATGTGGCCGGGGGCAACGTGTATTTCGACACCAGCAAGCTGGAGCGGTACTATATCTTCAACGACCACAACGAGGAGGACCTGGCCGTGGGCGTCCGGGAGGGCGTGGAGGAGGACACCAACAAGCGCAACCGCAACGACTTCGTCCTCTGGTTCACCAAGTCCAAGTTCGAGGACCAGGCCCTGAAATGGGACTCCCCCTGGGGCGTGGGCTATCCCGGCTGGCACATTGAGTGCTCCGGCATCTCCATGAAGTACAACGGCGAGTATCTGGACCTGCACTGCGGCGGCATCGACAACGCCTTCCCCCACCACACCAACGAAATCGCCCAGTCCGAGAGCTATCTGGGCCATCCCTGGTGCCCCCAGTGGTGCCATGTGGCCCACCTGAACACCGAGGGCGGCAAAATGTCCAAGTCCAAGGGCGAGTTTTTAACCGTGTCCCTGCTGGAGCAGAAGGGGTATGATCCCCTGGCCTATCGCTTCTTCTGCCTGCAAAGCCACTATCGCAAGAGCCTGGTGTTCACCTGGGAGAATCTGGACAACGCCGTGGCGGCCTATAACAAGCTGCTCTCTAAAATCGCGGCCCTGACCCCCGGCAAGGGAGACGTGGACCCGGCGGCTCTGGAGGAGCTGAAGGCCCGCTTCACCAAGGCCATGGACAACGACCTGAACACCTCCATGGCGGTGACGGTGCTCTATGACGTGCTGAAGGCCAGGACCACCGACGCCACCAAGCTGGCGGCTCTGGACAGCTTCGACCAGGTGCTGGGCCTGAAGCTGACGGAGAAGGCGGCGTCCCTGCGCAAGACCCAGGCGGCGGCTCCCGCCGCCGGCGGCTTCACCGTGGTCTGCGAGGACGGCGGCCAGGATCCCCAGGTGGAGGCCCTGATCCGGGCCCGGGCCGACGCCAAGAAGGCCAAAAACTTCGCCGAGGCCGACCGCATCCGCGATGAGCTGAAGGCCCAGGGCGTGGAGATCACCGACGTCCCCGGCGGCGTCCGCTGGAAGCGGGCATAAGTCCCCAATAAGCAGCAAGCCCGCCGCGCATTTTTCCTTCGTACCCATTGCGCATCCGGGCCGCATGGGGTATAATAAAACGTCAAATCTCTGAAAGAAAAAGGGGAGATCCATATGCAGGCAATCATACTGGCAGCAGGCATGGGCAAGCGGCTGAAGGAGCTGACCCAGGACCGGACCAAGTGCATGGTGCAGGTCAACGGGGTGGCCCTGATCGACCGGATGCTCCATCAGATCGAAAGCCGCCATCTGTCCCGCATCGTCATCGTGGTGGGCTATGAGGGCGAAAAGCTCATGAAATATATCGACACCCTGGGCATCCGGACGCCCATTGTCTATGTCCAGAACCCCATTTACGACAAGACCAACAACATCTATTCCCTGGCCCTGGCCAAGGACTATCTGTGCCAGGACGATACCCTGCTGTTTGAGTCGGATCTGATCTTCGAGGACGCCGTCATCGACCAGCTGCTGGACGACCCCCGGGAGACCCTGGCCCTGGTGGACAAGTACGAAAGCTGGATGGACGGCACCTGCGTGAAGCTGGGGCCCGATGACAGCATCGCCTCCTTCGTCCCCAGCAAGAATTTCCGGTTTGAAGAGGCCCACGAATACTACAAGACCGTGAACATCTACAAGTTCGGCCGCCACTTCTCCCGGACCCACTATGTTCCCTTCCTGGAGGCCTATTCCAAGGCCCTGGGCAACAACGAGTATTATGAGCAGGTGCTGCGGGTCATCGCCATGCTGGACGACCCGGAGATCCGGGCCAAGCGCCTGAATGGCCAGCTGTGGTACGAGATCGACGACATCCAGGACCTGGACATTGCCTCCTCCATGTTCGCCCAGGACCCGGACCTCCGGGTCAGCCTCATGCAGGGACGTTACGGCGGCTACTGGCGCTATCCCCAGCTGCTGGACTTCTGCTATCTGGTGAACCCCTATTTCCCGCCCCAGCGGCTGATCGACGAGATCCAGGCCAATTTCACCCCCCTGCTGACCCAGTATCCCTCCGGCATGCGGGTGAACGCCCTGCTGGCGGCCAGGAACTTCGCCGTCCACCAGCGGAACATCCTGGTGGGCAACGGCGCGGCGGAGCTGATCAAGGCCCTGATGGCCCGGCTGGAGGGGGTCACCGGCTTCATCCGCCCCACCTTCGAGGAGTACCCCAACCGCTATCAGGACCGGCCCAACGTCTGCTTCACCCCGGCGGGCCCGGACTTCCGGTACACCGCTGACGACCTGATGGCCTTCTTCGGCCCCCAGGACATCGACAACCTGGTGCTCATCAACCCCGATAACCCCACCGGCAACTATATTCCCGCCCCGGACGTGCTGCGCCTGGCGGACTGGGCGCAGGAGAAGGGCATCCGCCTGATCCTGGACGAATCCTTTGCCGACTTTGCCGACGAGGCGGACAACACCTTCATCCGCCAGGACCTGCTGGACCGGTACAGGAGGCTGTATGTGGTCAAGAGCATCTCCAAGTCCTATGGCGTCCCCGGCCTGCGGCTGGGGGTCCTGGCCTCCGGCGACCAGGACCTGATCGCCGCCCTGAAAAAGGACGTGGCCATCTGGAACATCAACTCCTTTGCCGAGTTCTATATGCAGATCGAGGAGAAGTATAAGAAGGACTATGCCCGGTCCCTGGAGCTGATCCGGGCCGAGCGGGCCCGCTTCCGCCGGGAGCTGGAGAAGCTCCCCAACCTGCGGGTGATCCCGTCCCAGGCCAACTATCTCATGGTGGAGCTGCTGGGCGGCCTGTCCGCCCGGGCCATCACCCGGGACCTGCTGGTGAACCGCTGCATCCTGGTGAAGGACCTGTCTCCCAAGCTGGGCGGGCAGCAGTATCTCCGCCTGGCCGTCCGGGACACCCGGGACAACGACCGGCTGCTGGAGGCCCTGCGGCCCCTGTGCGGCGCATAAAAGCATACATTGCCCCCTCCGGCCCGGCCGGAGGGGGCAATTTTATGCTGCGCTTTTTCATACCACAAAAATTTTTGTCCACTTCATATGCTAATTTGTTGGAAAATTCGACTCTTTCCGGTGGACACCCCGCCCCCCGCAGTGCTATACTATTACTGAATACGACACAGTGTCTGCTTTTTATAACATATCTTGCAACGGGGTGATACGATGAAAACCATGCGTAGAGGAACGAGTATATTGCTGTGCCTGGCGCTGCTGCTGGCGGCCCTTCCGGTGATCCTGCCGGTATTTACATCAGCCACCGCCGCCGACGACCAGGAGGAGCAGCTGCTGGGGACCCTGAGCCAGCGGTTCGAGGCCAGCGGCCCGGGGGTCATTTCCTCCGGCTCCGGCGACGCAGGCGGCAAGTCCTACGGCGCGTATCAGTTCTCCAGCCGCAGCGACATTCCCCGGGCCTTCTTCCGGTGGTGTCAGTCCTCCTCCGATACATATTACCGCTCCATCGGCAACCGGCTGGCCGCCGCCTACGAGGCCGACGGGGGCTATGGCTCCAGCTTCGACGCCACCTGGCGGGCCCTGGCCAACGAGGACAGCGACGGCTTTATGCGGGTGCAGCGGAATTATGTCCGCCGCAGCTACTATGACCCCATCGTCCGGTCCATCGAGTCCGCCGTGCCGGGGTTCGACATGGATAACTACAGTATCGCCCTGCGCAACGTGTTCTGGTCCCGTGCCGTGCAGCACGGAGTGGGCGGCTCCTCGGGCTTTTCCAGCAGCGACGGCCGGGGCGGCGCCACCGGCGTCATTATGCGGGCCTTCGACGCTCTGGGCGGCTTTGCCAATCAGCCTGAGGCCCAGCTCATCGAGGCCATTTACAACGAAAGCGGCGCCGTGCGGGAGCCTCAGTCAGACTCCTACGGCGTTATGACCGGCCCCACCGCCGACAAGTACGGCGTCACCGGCAAGGTGCTGAAGTATTACGACGGCAACTCCGGTGACGTGCAGCTGGGCGTATACGCCCGCCTGCGGATCAATGAGCCCGCCAAGGCCCAGGTGATGCTGGCGGACTACGGCTTCAAGGACGCAACGGTGGGCGAGGGCGTGTATCAGCTGCGCTCCTCCGCCAACAGCAGCCTGACGGCCACCCCCAGCTCCTCGGGCCTGACCCTGAACGCTGTCACCGGCGGCAAAAATCAGCAGTTCCGCCTGGACTATCACGCCAGCGGCTACTATACCATCACCTGCCAGGAAAACGGCCTGCGGCTCACCGCCGGTAAAAACGGCGTCACCCTGGCCAAGGCGTCCACGGACAAGGGCCAGCTGTGGAAGGCCGCCGTGTATAACAGCGGCTTTTCCCTGCAAAACCGGGGCACCGGCGCCTATCTGTCCGTGTCCTCCAATGCCGCCGGCGGCCGCCTGATGCTGTCGGAAACCGCCCTGCAATGGCAGCTGGCCCTGGCCGGGGCCGGCTGGACCCTGGACGGCGCGTCCTATCCCACGGTGAACTCCACCCTGACGGTGGGGCAGACGGGCTTCCCCTTCCGGGGCACCCTGCGCAACTCCTATAACATCCGGAGGGTGACGGTGTCCATCCTCCGCTCCAACGGCGCCAACGCCATCACTCCCGCCACCGCCTCCCCCAATGCCAAGAGCTATGACCTGTCCCGGCTGGACGACGCCGTGGCCTTCTCCCGGCTGGGAGTGGGAGGCTATACCCTGGTCATCGCGGCAGAAAACACCGCCGGGGACAACTATCGCCTGGAATCCCGGTTCTATGTCACCGACGGCTCCTATGTGGTGTCCTTCGACCCCTGCGGCGGCGCCTGCTCCGAGAGCACCCGCCTGGTCTCCGCCGGTCAGAAATACGGCACCCTGCCCACCCCGGTGAAGGAGGGCTGCGCCTTTGTGGGCTGGTTCACCCAGCCGGAGGGCGGCCAGCAGATCACCGCCAACAGCACCACCGGGGCCAGCAACATCACCCTCTATGCCCACTATCAGGGGCAGTATACCTATCAGTTCCTGAACTATGACGGCTCCGTGTATGCCCAGGGGAAGCTGGCCGCCGGGCAGGCCATCCCCGAGCCCGCCGGAACCCCGGTCCGCCCCGCCGACAGCCAGTATACCTACACCTTCACCGGCTGGCAGGGCTACACCAGCGGCATGACCATCTCCGGCAACGTCACCTTCACCGCCCAGTTTGAGGCCAAGACGGTGGAGAGCTATCCCCAGGAGATCACCACCGGGGCCTACCGCATCGCCGACGGCTATCTGCGGGCCATCCCCGTGGGCACCACCGCCCGGCAGCTGCTGGCGGGCCTGTCCCCCAGCGACTACATCACCCTGCCGGTCCAGGGCGACAGCCCTGTGGGCACCGGCATGACCGTCACCTATGCCCGGGACGGCCAGACCCTCCAGACCCTGACCACCGTGGTCACCGGCGACCTCAGCGGCGACGGCCGGGTCACCATCACCGATATGGTCCGGCTGCAGGCCCATCTGCTGGGCAAAAACACCCTCACCGGCGCTGCCCTTCAGGCGGCGGACCTGAACGGCGACGGCCAGGTCACCATCACCGACATGATCCGGCTGCAGGCGTATCTGCTGGGCCGGGGCACCATCCAACCCAACTGAGCAGGAGGGCTTGACCCATGAGAAAGAGAATTTCATCCGTCCTGGCGGGCCTGCTGGCGGCGCTGCTGCTGTGGGGCCTGGCTCCGGTAACGGCGGAGGCCGCCGGGGCCAGCTTCTCCGGCTCCGGCAGCGTCCGGGCCGGTGACAGCGTCACCGTCACCTTCACCGTCAGCGGCTCCAACATCCAGGGCATCACCGCCGTGCTGCACTACGACAGCAGCGCCCTGACCCTTACCGGCACCCGCCAGCTGGTGGGCTCCAGCTGGTCCGTGGATATGAGCGGCGGCAACCTGCTGGCCTATGACCAGTCCCTGTCCAATCCCATCACCGGCAGCGCCGCTGTGCTGGCCGTCACCTTCCAGGTGAAGTCCGGCGTGGCCGCCGGGACCCGGGTCAGCGCCACCATCACCGACATTGTGGCCACCGACGGCAACAGCGACCAGTCCCTGAACGACGCGTCCTGGGCGGCCAGCGTGGCCGCGCCCCCCTCCGGCAACGCCAATCTGGCGGGCCTGTCCTGCGGGGACTATGCCCTGTCTCCGGCCTTCTCCGCCGGAACCACGGAATACAGCGTCACCGTACCCTATGACGTGTCCCGGCTGCCCCTGGATTACCGGGCCGCCGATGGCGGGGCCGATGTATCCGTCAGCGGCAACCAGCTGTCCGTGGGCGTCAACACGGTGGTGCTGACCGTTACGGCTGCCAACGGGGCCTCCCGGCGATACACCATCTCCGTCACCCGGCAGCCGGACCCCAACGTCACTCTCAGCAGCGACGCGTCCCTGTCGGAGCTGACCCCCTCCACGGGGCAGCTGTCCCCGGCCTTTTCCCCGGAAATCACGGAATACGCCGTGTATGTCCCCTATGAGACCTCCAAAATCTCCCTTTCCGCCACCGCCAGGGACAGCAAGGCCCTGGGCGTTACCCAGCCTGACGCGTCCCTGAAGGAGGGCGACAACCTGCTGACCGTCACCTGCACCGCCGAGGACGGCACCACCCGGGACTATACGGTCCATGTGGTGCGGATGCCGGCCTTTGCCGGTACCCTGCCCCAGATCGGCCAGCCGGAGCCGGAGGACCCCACTCCAGAGGAGCCGCAGACCCAGCCCGGCCCCTTCCGGGACCTGTGGACGGCCCTGTGCGCCCCGGTGGACCTGCCCCTGAACCGCTGGCTCCCCATGTACGCCATTCTGGCCGCCGGTCTGGTGATTCTGCTGGTGCTGCTGTTCTTTATCGGCCGGGCCGTGGGCATTGCCCGCAGCCGCCGCCGTCTGCCGGACCATCCGGCCCAGATGGAGCCGCCCCAGTCCCCGGCGGAGCCGGAATCTGTACCGGAAACGCCGGAGTCTGTGCCGGAACCTGTACCGGAGCCGGAGGAAGCCCCCGCCGCTTCGGAGGAGACGCCGGTTCCCCCGGTGATCGTGCCGGAACCTGTACCGGAGCCAGAGGAAGCCCCCGCCCCGGAGGCTGTCACGCGGCCAGAGGAGGAAGTCCCGGCGGAGGAGACCCCGGCAGAAGAAACTCCGGCTGAACCGGAGCCTGCCCCGGAACCGGAGGAACCCACTCCCCAAACCCCGGAGGAAGCCCCGGAGGAGCCGGAGGACAAGCCCCAGACCCTGGATCGCGACAGCCTGGACGCCCTGCTGGAGGAGATCCGCAACATGGAGCCCTGATTTGAGACAGTCAAAGAGGCCCCCGTTTTCGCTGAGCGAAAACGG
>NZ_JAJEPW010000065.1:0-13776 GCF_020687045.1 Brotocaccenecus cirricatena | reverse complement strand
GGGTATGTATCTTTGATTGCTTCCATATCCGGTATGACAATAGGCCAGTTCAGCGACAGAAATTCACACCATCGCGGAAAGCTTTCTACGGCAAGATACTGGAGCATGTCCTTTTGGTGCTCTACGCCCTCTGCACACCATTCATAGGTAAGCAGACCAATTTTCAAATCCCAGTCCGCTTCCACAACGGAAGCTCTGGCCGCACCGTAAAACTCCGCTGCGCCTTGCAGCAGACCGTTGATGATGGCTTCTGAATCCTCCAGGCTGCGCAGCCGTTCTTCCAGAAGCCCAAGTGCCGTCTGGAAATCATGGGACGCTGCGCGATTGTTGTTCTCTGAACCGTTCATAGCTGCGCTCCTTTCTACAAATCAAAAAAACTGCCTGATTCTCCAATCAAGCAGCCTTCTTTCGCAGCATCTACCGCTGGTAGTGCTGCGCTATTATTTGTCCGTAAGGGTACGCCTCCATGTGTGGGGTCTATTCCGCTCTGCGATAACGCTGTCCAATTTCATGCACTGGCCTGATCTTGCACAGCAAACCGCCGGTAGCGCAGAGGCGCGCCGTCCGAGCAAATAACAAGGCTGACATGGCTGTGCGGATTTCGTGATCTCTTGGCTTTATCGGTGACAGAATGGCGTGTGCCTATCGGAGCAATCTTTATTAAAATTAAATACAATATTCAAACAGACTTCGTACTACCCATCTCAAATCCACAATACATACATTTTCTGCAGCAAGTCAATTCCGCACATAAGTTATTGCTTTGTTTACTCTAGTTTATCGATTTCTCGTAGATATCAAAATAGCAACAATCGGAGCGGTCTTCCGGCACAGTCCTTTTATAAGACATTCCACATTTTTTGATTACGCCCACGGCTCGCACATTTCGCACATCGCATGCTGCTATGATTTTTTTTAGCCTCAATATGTTAAACCCAAAACAAAAAATTTCATCAAGAGCCTCTCGCATCAGCCCTTTTCCCCAATATTCCTTGCCAATCCCAAAGCACACTTCCCCAGATAAGCTATGCTCGTCAAAATAGAGTGCGATAATACCAATAACTTCATGATTCAAATTATATTCGATTGCCCACCGAGCTTCGCCACCTTGTTTTTGTCGTATATGCCAATATTCAATTAGTTGCTTGACTTTTGTAAAGGAATAAACCGGTGCAGCGTAGTATTTATGATTCTCTGCATCTGCTGCATAATTCCGGTAGAACGACTCAGCATCATTTGAACAAAATGGGCGCATGGTCAATCTTAGTGTTGTGAAAGTTGGTATCATCTTATCCTTTTATCTGATTCAAAAACGTCTCAGTATGGTTGTAGAATTGGTAATAGCAATAGACGAAGTTTACAATCTTTATTCCGAGCTGAACCAAAAAGTCACTGTCTGCTCTCAGCGTAGCCGATTGCTCCAACCCACTCACTAAAATGTTCTGTAAGCCATCCATTGCTTCAATAAGCTTTTCTGCGGCAACTGTCTCATTTCTTATACCGACAACTTCAGCAACCTGTACAGAAGAAGTACATGTTGCTCTGCATTTCATGAAGAAGAAGCCAAGCCGTTCGGGATAAAGCGACGGATCATATAGGAGCGACTTGAACTCTCGTTCTAACACACTTTGGCTCCACGTTTCTTCCAATTGGAGAACTTTTGCCGAAAAGTATTCGGCGGCACACTCCTTCCACATTCGTTCACCAATCTGAAATAGAAAGTACATTACGTTGTCAGTGGGAGGTGTATTTTCAAACATACTGTCATGATATGCGTGTGCTAATTCGTGCAGAACAATTCTGAGCGATTCATTGGGAGCTTCCAGTAGCGATTTGTGTAAGATAATAATGGCTTGCGCTGGTGTTTTTAGCAATTCCGCCCTGAGTTGGATAGAATATTGTTTCAATTGATATGTAGTTGATTTTATTGGGAGATTTAAGCGTTTTGCTGCGTTTTGAAAGGCCATTTGGTATTCGTCCTCTGTTACCGCCCATAAATGAATATCCTTCAGGAGATAAGGGAAATCCGGATATTTATCAACGAACAGGTCATAAGCCTTCAAAAGTAGAGTGTTTTGATCCATAATGCACTCCTCGTGGCAGTCATAGCTGCCGACGGAAGCATCGGCCTGTTTGACCCCTAATAGGCAAAAATGTTTAAAAGTGTGTCACATATGCGGTGTGGAATACTATAAAAACGCAAAAGAATGAAATTCAATGTTCTCGTTAAAAATGTTTTGCCGCTGTCTGCTGCGGCAGATACCAAAGCGAGAATACTAGAGCGTCTTTATCTGAAAAAGCTCTAAGGATTAGATTCTTCTTCTAGCAAGGCTTTTTATGGGAAAACCTTGCTGAGATAACTAGCATTTTCTAAACTAATGAAAAAAGCGAAGGTTCTCACATCAAGATGCGAAAACCTCCGCTTTTGAAATCATCAGAACATAATACCGTACCGCTCGGAATACATGTCATGTCTCTCGTAGTAAGCTTCGTGAAGCCCCTCTTCCGTGATTACGGTGTTGATATGCATCAGACGGTCAAACACCTTACCCGCTTTGGCATCCTCGGGAATGTCAAACTTGCTACTGTCGAGTTTAATATCTTGGCTCATTTTTATACCTCCTCAATTGTTTCGTTGCGAGATTAAAAAGTATCTAATATTATAATAATCAAGACCGCCAACTTTGTCAACACAAAAAACATAATTTGCGGCATTTTTTTCAGTTAATATACAAGGAGAATGGCATTCCACCCAAAACATCAAATAATTCTTGTAATGACTTCATACTCACACCCAATATGATCTAATATCTGCATTGATAGGATCTTCATTTGCTTATATATCTTGACCATACCACTTACTCCAGATAAATTGTTCTTTTGACAATATGGTGAGAGACTCATCCATTTAGAGAAACCTGCTCCCCAGGAATTGGGGCCTGTGCCTCGCTCCTGTAGCGTGATTATAATCAATTTCTCAATGTCGTCGGGTAAGAGCAAATATATTCTACATGACAATGAACGAACAATATCGGCTAATGCGCGGAAATAAATTAGAAGTTCCTCTATGCTAACATTGTAAAATCCGATAATATCTAGCAACTGATTATGTAGAATTGCTCCTTCTGCAACAAAGGCGCAGTGAGTTGATCCGTAAGTCTGAATGAATGAATTCCACAGCCGGAAATGATGCTCTTTATATGTATCAAATGGTACTTTTCCATCCCCAATATCGTACTCACGCAGCTGCGGAAGAACTGTTTGAATCTCTGATGCATTGTATAGCACCTTAGTGTATGCCACGATTACATCGTCATAGAGCAAATACGAATTATCCTTAATGGACTGTGCTGTTTGAGAGGAAACTTTTGTCAAGATTTTTTCAAATGCTTTCTGCGGGATAATCGCTTGCCTAAATAAGTCTATTGGTTGACTTGTTTCCTCTTTATAATACACGACATCGTCATTTCTCCCCAGCAATTGTTTTTGCAAAGAATATGCAAATGTAGACTTCCCCACACCCGGAAGCCCCTCCACAAAATGCAGTCTTACAGACATAACCGCAACTCCTACGAATCGAACTTATGAAGGATAATCTCCTTTTTTATGGTGACTTGGTCAAGAATTTGTTTTTCTATACGCATCCTATCCGTGCAAAATTGTACTGCGCCTTGGAAACCCAGCAGGCCATGTTTTTTTCCGTAGTTACAAGTCGTTGCCAGCTTAATTAGGCCGTCAATCCAGTGATACCCTTGATCATTCCGCTTTAAGGCAGTATGCCAGAGCAGTTGTTCAGGCTGGTCTGTTGATATATAGACTAGTTCGGTCGATATTTCGCATACAGTTTCCAGCAGAATATTTATATATTGGGCAATGGAACTATCGTCCAATTCGTAGTATCCCAACAATTCTATGATGGGATGCTGTAATAACGCACCTTCAAACAGGTACACAGTATTATCTGAAATCGCTTTAGCAAAGGCTTTCCATCTATTGCGAGTTATTTCTACATACTGCTCATAGCCCGCCTTTCCATCGCATAATTCATGGTTAAGAGCATACGAAATAACTTTCTTATCCCAAAGATGATACTGAGACAAAAATTCAAACCAATTCACGTAATAGTGTTCACCCTCAAGTGAGGAGAAACGCATTAGCTGGTATTCAATCGTATGTGCATCCTCGGAGCAAATCGGACGAATCATATGAATAAACATCCTGAATTCTTTTTCCGAAAGAACAGCTAGTCTGGAAATGTCAATCGGGCAAGGCTTCTCACACCGCATGACAATTTGTACCTTTGGATAAATGCGCCGAAGCTCCGCTGACTTTTCTTTTGCAAGTGTTGACTTTCCAGAACCGTGAAGCCCTTCGAAAAAGATTATCTTATTCATAACAATCAGGTGCAGTCAAAGCTTTCCAACAAACTCGATATGCGGTTTTGATCAATTTGGGTTCTTTGTGAAGCAGATTTGATTTTTTGATATAATTCATCTTTGAACCATTCCGCTTTATTTGCGTCTGTGTCGTTTTTCTTTAACAAGCCCGAATGCTGACAATACTCTTGAAGTAGTGCAAATGCATTCCCTGCTTCTAGGTGTTTTAGCCAAGTGATCGACTTCTCACCGTAAAACACATAAAGTAGTGCTTCTTTCTTCTTCGAATCCATGCCGGAAAGTGTCATTTCTATGTATCTCTTCAGAAATGTCGCACAGGCAAAGCTAGTCTGTTTGAGTAAATACACCGCTTTCTCTGGTTTATGGATGTCAAACAACAAGGTGGCATATAAAAAGTCAAATAGCTCCTGATTCCAGTTGTGCAAGAGCATTCTTAACAGAAACGCATCCTCGCTAAAGGCGCAGTCACAAGCAGTTTGCTTTTTATCTACTGGAAAGTCGTTAGATAAATACTCAAAAAAATGATTTACGATAATGGCCTCATCAGCCAATCTGTTGTCAAAAATAATATGCGACAAAGATAGAAACGGAATATAAACTTTATAAACCGGAAAATCCAAGATGCTATTGTCTCGAATAAAAACATCGAAGCCATTTTCCTTAAGAATTTGCAGTTGATGAATTACTCCAATTTTGTTGTTATATACATCAAAAATCTTCCACGGGGCAAATTCCCATGATGCGTCCCTAAAAAACACGCTATTTGGTACGCTTCCAATGTCATCCCGCAGCAGAGATACCCAGTTGCTTAAGTTTGTAGAGTTCTCGCTCTCATAAGTATTCCAATCGGTCATATCTGCGCGGTCTATCAAATAATCAACGCACTCATGATCTTGAAACAACTCAGTTAAACATCGCTCCAAAGCGATTTCAAAGCGAGGGTGCGCCCCAAAATTTGTCAAGTATCGCTGCGTTTGATTATCAATGACTAGAATGCAGACAACGGAAAAGCCTTTTCCTAGAGACGCATCCTTCACTATGATGTTGAAGCGCCCTTGTGCTTCAATTTGTTTTATAGTTTCATGTAGTTCTGGGCATTGCTCGCGGATATATTCCCGTGGGATTGTCGGAGGCGTCAAATTGTTAAACACAATTTTGTATTTAACATACCGTTCAATAGCTTCATCCAGCGCATGCCCGATGGCCTCCTCCGGCGTATTGCCACTGCCACCGCCGTTGGAACCACATAATTTTGACAAAACCGCATCCGGAAGTAATTCGGTTTTTCTCGACGATATATTAAAATACGGAATAAACGGAGTTTGATTGCATTGAAGGACTTTTTTCCAGATTTCTATAATTTCTGTATTGTTAATATTGCTAGTTCCGCAACAGCTCCGCATATCACGAAATACTATTGGGGAAACCTTTTCAATTGCTTCAATTGGTAATTGAATTTCATCATAATAGCGGCAAAATCCACCGTATGCTTTTGCGCGCTCTGATGTTTTGCTAATATCAAATGCAAAATGATTACATAGATGCTCCATAGATTCCCCATATGCACTTGCAAGGCAAAAGGCCTCAGTAGTTCCTTTGCCTGCGGTGTTCCATCGACCATCAACGTCATATAGGTACGCCGAATAAACACCGTCGATATGCTTTTCTATTGAGTACTCCATGTTCAATTGTAATGATGCATAATGTTCTTTTATTGTCTTGACCGTCTGCTGAGGGTCTGCATCTTTATATTTGCTATACAGAATTGTCACACCTTTCCTATCAACTTATGATTCGGATACGTAAATTTTTTTGGGACGTAACAACAAGTTATTTGCTATTTCATAATTAACCAAAATTGTTTTTTTCCTCAACATTGACTCTTCGCCAGCAGCGATACTGTTAAAATAGTTGACAAAATCATATTGAAACCCTTGCTGAACATTCTTTGAGTCCACATCATAAATTGCTCGGAACACAAATTCTTGGAATCGTAAAAGCTCATCCCCACAGGGGATACTGTAATCGAGGAAACTCATGAGAAATGGTCGAATTGCGTCATAGAGCCCACCTGCATTTTCGGCCATTCGTAAAAAAGCAGCTTCTTCGGGAGGAATCCGAACACCATCATATAATTCTATAGAAGGTTCATCAACCTGAGTTCCCGTAGACACCTCAGAATACCATGCTTTCAAATCCACATATATTGGAAACGGCTTCTTCTCCATTATCCATGTATATAGCTGATTGTAAAAATCCTTATAGTTTATCCTGCCTTGCTGGTGTAAAAATGAAGCCACGTAGAGCAGTAAACCAAACGAATGAAAGGCTTTTATAATAGCTGTAAACATCCTGCAATTAACCCAATCTTCTCGGGACATTGTGGATGTCTCAACTATAATATCTGCGTATTCTTTTATTAGACCTTGGTTGTGATCAGACCTACAGTAGTACATTTTCAACGGCATGCTTACCGTTTTAATCCCGTGTGCACCCGCCGCCGACATAACTCCAATTTCTGAATTTACTAGCAGCGCAAAATCATACACGTTGATATAGCGATATTGTCCGTCAGCGATCAACTCACATATTCCTGTGGTAAATGTTTCATAAGATTCCCCAGGAAGGCCCAAAATAAGCTCTGAGTATGTAGGAATGTTCTCTTTATTATACTGAGTAATTAATTTTTTGAAGTGTCCTGCAGATAGATTGCGCCGTCCAATCAACTCTAACGTCTCGGGATTCAACGATTGGAAGGATATTGTTACACCTGCAAGAACTCCGCACGCATTCAGTATTCGTGATATCTCCAAAACTCTTTCATCACTCTGCTTGCTGAAAGAAACAGAGAACTTGTATGGGAAACCGTACTTCTTCCTAGTTTCTGCAAGTTTATTTGCTATAGTCACATCTCTTGGAAACATGCCGAAGTTGGAGTCTGCTCCATTGCATACAACAATCCTGTGTTTTCCCATCCATTCTATTTCAGCAAGTATCTTGTCAAGATCCATCATCCGGATACGAGATTGGTTGAGTCCCCAGTCACAGTAGGCACAGTGAAATGGACATCCCCGGTTAGTTTCTATGGTCGCGTTATAACGAGCATCTGGATCGTCAAACAGTTTATCAAACACACCGGTCAAATACGGTGACGGATATTCGTCAACTATACAGTTGGGATGATAGTTATACGAAATAACAGCACCTGAACGATAGGAGATATTGTTCACGGATTCTATATTTAAGCGACCTATCAGATGCAGAAGTAATTCTTGAAACGGAATCTCTCCTTCTCCGTGAATCAGGTAATCCACATAGGGGAGTTCTTCCAGGAGCTTGCTTTGACTAATTGGTATGCTGTGCCCACCAAAAATAATAATGCATTCAGGATACGCTTCTTTGACTCTTTGAGCCAATTGCTTGCTATACTCAAAATTCCAAATATAGCAGGAAAAGGCGAAGACATCTGGTGCCTCAAGGATATCAAGATAGTGTTCAGGGGACAGTTTTTCTGCAAGCAAAGCGCCCAACCGGTAATTGGACTTAATTGCAGAGTCTTGAAACGCATATGCATACAATACTCCGATGGAATATGGAATAGAAATGATACCGTCTGGTTTATCACAGGCTTGCATCATATACAGATTTTTCATAGCTATACTCCCAGTGTAAGCGCACTCATATAGTCGTTCTCCTGTTGCTTGCACAAATGCCTTATTACAGCATCTTTCAAGGTTCCTTCAAATCTTATTCCCGGATTTATTGAATTCTCTTTCATTATTGTCTCAGAAAAAAGCCGATACTCCGGCAGACTGTTAAACCGGTTGCTCTGTCCGAGCGCGGCAAAACCAAAAATCATCCTAGGAATGCTAAAAACTGAAACGTATGGTGATATATGTGGATCATAGAAGTAGCCCGTGCCATCCCATTTCAAATCGTGTATGCATCTGTCGAAGCACGGTATTTTGATTCCATGATGTGTCGAATCTACCGGACAGTAAAGGTCGAACAAATCAGAAAGGAACGTCTGATATGCATGATTTGAAATTCCACCTTGCATACCATGAACTGGGAAGCACCTATTCACGGAAAAATCCACGCCCAATTGGGAAAAAAACGTATAAATCTCCCGTGCTCGGTTAACTGCCAATTCTGTCACGGTAGTAAGTGCAGACACATCAACATCGTTATTGCGGAGAAGGTCGATTGCACGCATCACCATATTGTACGTACCAAACCCACCGGCATTTTTCCGATATTCGTCATGAATACTCGGAGGGCCATCCATACTAACGACAACTCCGACATCGTATTGATGGAATAAATCAGCTATTCTTTGCGTAATCAATGTGCCATTGGTTTGAACTTGTATCGCAGCATCGCTGTTCCTATGAATCCATGCAAATAGGTTCTCAAGATTATTTGGCGCAATTAGTAACGGTTCCCCACCGTGCAGTATAATCTGTACTGTCCGGCCATTTTTTCTTGCGAGTTCTGACAAGCAGGAAATGTATTCTTCACATGCAGCGAAATTATCCGTAAAAGCGTTGTTAACCGCGACTCTTGGCATCCTCGCGCGATACGGTTCTGAATGCTCATAGCAATATCGGCAAGAAAGATTACATTCTAATGTAGTAATAATTACTCCTATCATTGGAATCAGTTTTCCTTGTAAAACGACTTGTAATAATCAAATATATAATGAACAATATCCTTTTGACAAGCACAAGTGTTTGGTCTAGAGAAGATTGTGTGGTTAATCGCTTCTGCGACATACGGGCAACCGCCATTACAGTATGATTGGATATCACAATCCTTGCATTCAGTCTGAAATAGCCGATTACAACGGTCACCAAATGCCTCATTGCCAAGAGCGATATTCAGGTTATCGGTCTGAATATTACCAATTCTATTCTTGTGATCCATGCAATAATGTAAGCATCTAAAAAAGTCCCCGTCTGGAGTAATTGCGACCGTTGTCCGGCTGCAATCTTTGATAAACGAACAGACTTCCATGTATATTTCACTTTTAACACACATGGCACTGATGATTCGTTCGAAGCAAGTAATGGAAACATTACTTTCCTTGTCATTGATCCAAAGATCGAACATCTTTCTTGCAAATCTGATGTATGCCTTTTCGTCCAGAGGCGTATAGGATTTTGGCAGATTAGGATCTGTAAAGCACGGATTAAATGAAAAGTCGAGGCTAATATCCTTGAAGAAATTGTAAAAATCTTCCGGTGATTGAACGGTGACATCTGTCACAGTGGCCAGTGCCCCGACTGCGACCCCCGCGTCTTTCATTTTAATAATGTTCCTAAAAACGCGATCAAACGAGCCAGCGCCAGCGGCATTAATCCGGTAAGCATCGTGCATATATTGGGGGCCATCAATACTGGTACCAATCTGGATGTTGTACTTTAAAAACAACTCGATAAAGGTGTCATCTACCAGAGACGAGTTAGTTTGCATCCCAATTGTAGTATTTGGGTAACTCTTAATAATCTCGCAGCCCTTTCGGAGCAGGTCATGTCCAATCAATAGTGGTTCCCCACCATGGAATGTAATATCCGTCTCCTTTCGTCCAAGGGACTCATTAATTGCAATTAGTTCTTCTAGAAACTTTCGAAAGTGGCGATCCAGAAAAACAGCAAATGCCTCGCGAATATCGTCAATCGGCAGCATTTTTTGACAATGCAGTGTTTCTTCAAAACAATACTTACACCTCAGGTTGCACTCAGGTGTGCATAAAAGCAATCCATTCATATATATCTCCCTTATCTATCGATTTCTCGCTCAGATTAACGCTACGCTTTCCTCGTGCAGAGGCACCGACGCTCGTAGTTCCTACATACTGCAATGCTATCAGCATACCATCGGCCGCTCAAAGAATTATTTTAATCAATTCTTACAGCGGTCAAGCATTTGACCCTTTATTCCAAATCTGATTTCGGGATAGTAGCAGGATAAGCCCATCAGGCACGTTTTGGTATCGGATGGAAAGATCATGTTCTCTAAGTATTCCTTTCGGGAACTGGATTGTTCCGCAATCGCAATATTAGTTTTTACAATGGAAATGCTTTTGGCGATTTCTCCTTGTTTTGCCGCTCTGCCGACAATTTTTAGCGTGCGAACATTCATTTCTATAAGATCATAGATTGCACACATCCCACAAGCCTCGTGCTCATATAGCTCTTTAAACATAATATCATTAAAAAAGAACTTTTGGGTTAAGCTGAAGGTATGATTTGTACCACAAAGCTGCCTTTTTGAAAATTTAAGCGTCCTGCACAAAGCACCATGCGGATAGCAGTGGAAACCCAAGCAGTTTGAGTCAGAAAACTTGCAGCCGTTTCTCATCATGAATACCTCAAACTCAATTTCCGGAAAAGCGTCTATCATACGCTTCATATCTTCAAGTCGCACATCTCTGGGGACAATCACTCTTTTTACGCCAGACCTGGCATATGTACCTAGAATCTGCGTGTTGTATATGCCACACATCGTACTCGCAACTACACCGATTCCTTCTTGCTTGCAAATATCCGCAACTCTGATATCTGAAACGATTATACCGTCGGCGTTAAATGCCCGCAGCCTTTGTATATACTCATGAAGCTTTTTGAGCTGATCTGGGTTGTAATAGGCTGCATTCAATGTGACATAAATTTTCTTCCTTAGGCGATGTGCTTCTTCAATTGGTTCTATCAATTCAGCTAAAGAATAGTGGTTGGCATCTTCTTCAAAACCAGACATCCGGTTCAAGTCATAAAAGAACTTATTGTTTGAATCCCAAGATGCTTCATAGAAGCCAACGTAGAACTCGTCTGCTCCGCTTTCTGCAAGAGACTTTATGTCTTTTGAGTGATTGATTGGCACCAAAACATTCATACATTCGCCCGTCCCTTTACAGTTTATTGAAATTGGACAAGGGATACTTGCTCATCCAAAGATAAAGCGGAAAATCAGCAAATCGGATCTCTGAGTCAGTTTCAATCGTGCTGGCAGATTGTTCGCTGTAAACAGCCTTTCCAACTTGGTAAAATGTGTGACCTTCTTGATCAATACAACTCAGAAAGGATCTGCCGCATGCCTCATCGCATGGACAATTGAGGTCGAATTTCTCCCACGCTCCCCGATTAAATCCCGCAAACCAGCAAATTCTCCCCATCGTAGCATATTGATAGTCTCGGTGGATCACAACCTTTTTTCTTCCAATATGAACTTCCATTGTTTTTGCACACGCATCGAATTCGATTGCCTCAACAATCGATTCATAGTTATCTGCATAACCACAATATCGTAATTTTCCGTCGGAATAATCCGCATATCGTATATCACGCGTGTATTTCTGCATAAGCCGTCCTTGGTTGATGCTTATTCCGGCTCTATTTTTAAAGTGCTGCAACATACCGACATCGTTGACTGTTACTTCATCAATCAAATCTTTGTACCGAGTTAAGAGCTGATTAATAAGTTTAATACCATCGTTCAGCCGTAATTCCGAAAAAACGGGTACTGTTAAAGTAACTTTGACATCATTTTTTAGACAGTATGGATATACGTTTGCCAGAATATTTCGGATATTCTGAACAAAATAAGTATCGCAGAAATACGAGCCAAGGTAAAGCCTTCCATATCTTGCTTTTTTTGTACGCTCAGCTGATGATATCAGGTTTTCAACACACTCATATTCACGAAGCAAGGCTGTAAATATGTCGCACAGATTTAGACAGTATTCCATGATTTCTTCTCCATAATCCAGCTTTACATGCCTGCCAATTATTTGTCATCGAGTGATAACGTGGCATTCATTGTCCTCGCATTTCAGTCAAAAACAAAGTCTTTAGCAAAGTCAACAATCGCCAACAAGCACGGTATCTACTGACTCATTAACCTTTTTGATGTACTCAGACTTGAAACCGATGCAGCCAGCCGTGCAATGCCGAGTCTTCCTATAATAACAAGCACGGCAGTCCGTACAGTCCGCAATACGATATGCTTCACAATCTACCCTGTTCAAGAAATACGAGGCCAGATCGGTCACGGTGTCAAAGTCGTGGATATGCACCTTTTCAAAGGAAGACATTCCAAAACAACGTACGGCTTCAAGTGTCGGAAGAATATCGATTACTGGATAACACAAAGAATTTGTCTCCAATAAGTTGCTCTCCTTGACACCATATCTGTCAAGATACTCCTGAATCCACTGCTTTTCGTCGTCAGTCCAAATGCAAACAGGAGGCTTATTGCAGTCATAGTAGGGGACAATTGCGTTGTCAGAAAATTGTTTAAGCAGCTTCATTAGGCTCTGCTTTCTCTGCCTAAAGAATGCAACGGAACTGACTGTACCACAAACACTGAAATCGGGAACTGTCAATGATAATCTAACTCGATGTAAATCAAACCGTTTCAGCAGTTCAATAATAAATGAGCAATCTAAATCGTCCGAATAATAGTTAATTCCAAGATTGATTCGATCTCGCATATAACGCTGATTAATTAAAATGTCTAGATTATTTACAATTCTTGCAAAGCGCGTCTCTCCAATCGTCTCGGGCGAATTGCAATTGACTAGTAGTCTGAACTTTGGCGACGCAACTTCATCAAAATAAGAATCCAGTTCCAATCCATTTGTATAGATCGTACACTCCTTTATCTTTCTGTCCTCAATAATTGCCGTAAGGATTCTTTTGAAGTCCTTATGCAGCGTGGGTTCACCCCCAATCAAGCCGAGAAATGCGGGCCCATCTTTTGTAATAAAACGTACTGCCGACTGAAAGTTCTCAAATGTAATATCGGTCGACTGTTTATTAACAAATTCATTTGCAAAGCAATACGGACAACTCAGATTGCAGCGATAGGTCAACATAATATTTGGCATATTCTTTCCTCCAATTCCCAAATACAATAGCCGCGAAAGGCCAAGTGTAAACTAATACTTTCCTAGAACAATGTGCTTTTAAATGGTGCTAATTTCGGCGTTCTTAGCAAAAATCTACCGTGCCACATATTCATTCTAGCCAGTCTATGATTTGATGCATCTCTGCCAAGTGGACAATAAATAGAATACTATGTTGGAACCTTCAATCGTAAGATTACATCTCCACCAAAGTTATTTTCTGCTAAATAATTTATCATTTTTTATTATGTCATAAGATGGAGACAAATGCAACTATTATTAGATTTTTTATCTTCTCACTGATGTAGGACTACAATACATCTTGGACAATTGAATAAAAAGGGTATGAGGAATAGGGCCTCATGTGTTAAAGTTAAGCTACCACACCAAACTTTCTGAAAGGAGACCATATTCCTCATGAGTAAGAGTATAACACAGGACATGGCCTACAGGCAATCCCTAATGAAGTACGCA
>NZ_JAJEPW010000064.1:0-14163 GCF_020687045.1 Brotocaccenecus cirricatena | reverse complement strand
CTGTGCCACTCGTTCAGCGTCCGGGCTATCTGGTTTAAGTTGCCGCCGATCCTGCCGTATTCGGCGGTCAGCTTCCCAACAGCGGCAAGCAGCTCATCATTGACGGGAGAAACGGTTATGATGGGGCGTATGGCTGCCCCGGTTATGGCTTGCCGGATAAACTCGGCTTGGCTCATGTTGCAGGCAGAAAACCTTTCCGCAAACTCGGCATATTCTTCCTCGGTCATGTGTGTCTTGACTACCCGGCTGCGGTGCGGCGTGTTATATCGTTTTCGCATGGTAAAAACCTCCTTTCTGTGCGTGGTGTCCTCTCACTAATAGGAGAAAAACGGGGTGTGAAGCGGAACTGTTTTTGAAAAATCCGAAAAAATATTTTGAGAGATTTTTAAGCGGCGCAAGCCGCATAAGCAGGGTTTGGGGAAGGCACTCCCCAACAAGATTCCCGCAGGGGCAAAATGAGCGAAAAGCGAATTTTGGTACTGCGGTAGAATCTTGCTCTAAAAAACTGCCGGACTGCCGTTCACTTCCTACTGCCACTTTTTCAGAAAATCTATAACCAGCTTTTTCATAAAAGGCTGCGGGCTGGCGTTCTTCCCCTTACTCCCTACAACACCGCAAAAAGCAAAAATGACGGACTTTCCGGCAAGAACTTTTCCGGCGGCTCGGTCTTTCCCGACAATAAGGCGTTTCGGAAGCTGCGTTTTGCCCGCTGTCTAAAAAAATGGCAGCCTTTTTAGCTTCAATGTCTAATACGGAACTTTTGGAAATTTGCCAAAAATGGGCGCAAAAAAAGCAGCAAATCTTTTTCGGATTTACTGCTTCATGTGCTGCTGCGGGGCGGCGGGATATTCAGTTTTTATGTTATCGGTCAAGCCGGAACTTGAACAGGCTTTCAATCAGCTTTGTTCTGATGTAGTCCTCCATATCAGAATTATAATAGCCGTTCATTTTGGAGAAATAGCGGATATACCCGGCATATCGGTCAAGGACAGCTTGTATCGCTATGGAGTCGCCCTCATGTGCTTTTATTATCGTGTCATAGGGGAGAAGTAGGCTACTCATGGGACAGCACCTCCATTTCTTCTTTCAGCCGCTTCAAGGCAAGCTGGATATGTCGCCCGATTGTGCTGCGTGTCCAGCCGCTTTGTTCTCCGATTTCTTTCTGCTTCAAATGCTGGAAGTAATACAAAAAGATTTCCTCCTGCGACTGTTCCGGCAGTTCGGCAAGAGCCGCCGCAAGGGAACAGCTATCTAAAAATATCGTCTGCCCCCGGACAGAAAACGGATAAGTTTCGCCATAGTCCGGCACTTGAAAATACTCGTCTGTGGTGCTTAGTGGAACAAACTTTTCTTCGGTCAGATATTCAAGGGAGATTTCCCGTTTCCACCTTGCCGCCAGCATACGGGCAGCGTCAAAGGACGCATGGCGAATAACAATCCGGCAGTAGATATCATGGGTATAGCGGATATGTTCTTGATAGGCTTCGTATTCAGTCATGGAAAATCCCCCTTTCTTCGATTATGGGAAAGGGCGGCAGCACTTTTGCTGTCGCCCCTTGATTACCCACCAGCAAGGACAGACGGGGCTGTCATACGGCGGGCACAGCCCGTTCATTTTACCGTTGACTGGCTCGACTGGATTTGCTATTTTTAGCGACTTCATTCATCTATGCTTATCGTTTCATCACTTATTGCTGGCTGGTTATTCTGGGTATTGCTGTTGAGGTCTGGAACGCTGAAAAAGACAGCAATAAAAATATTCACAAGAACGATTACTGCTAATATAATGGCAACAATTTTCCAGATACGACGTGAGCGGCGGTTCTTGATTGCCAGTTGCTCGTTTATTCTGGATAGTTGTTCGGCAACATCACTGGCGACATTTTCATTTTCAATTTTCGTACCCAGCAATTCACTGACAGATACCTCTAATATTTCAGCCAGACGAATAAGAGTATCAGCGTCGGGAACGGACAAATTTTTCTCCCATTTGGAGATAGTCTGTCTGACTACATGAAGTCTGGTTGCTAATTCTTCCTGTGAAAAGCCTTTCTGTTTTCTGAGAGTTTTTAGATTTTCACTAAACATGATGTGTTCCACTCCTTTGTCTTGGTAAATCAAAAATAGCATGATAGCTGCTATGCGGCAAGCAATGCAGATTAACATTAGTGCAACTGCCTATAAAATAAGCATAATTCCGCACAAATCACTTGAAAACGAATATTTCTTCAATCGGTGCTTCAACAACTCTTGAAATATCAATCGCCAGTTTAAGTGAGGGATTGTATTGTGCCTTTTCCAGCCGCATAATTGTTTCTCGCCGCACGCCTACCTGTGCCGCTAACTGCTCTTGTGTCAAATCCTTTAATAGCCTGTACTTTTTTAATCTACATTCAAAATCCGGCACGCTTATTCCTCGCTTTCATCAAACTGTTCATCGTTATCATAATGATATAGCAGATATTCGCTAAGGAATATTTCAAGTGCTATGGAGAGAGCTATAACAATAACAAGAGCAATTAAGGTATATTCAAGGTTATCCATGAGCTTTCCCTGTCCCAAAATGAGTATTGCAAGAAAAATAATGGACAGAGAAGTTTTGTTCGCTACACTTTGCGCTTTCATTTTGTTTTCTTTGTATCGTTCATCTATAAGAGTATTTGACATTTTTCCCTCATAGAAAAATCCGAAAAAGCCGAAAAACAGGAAAAACACAAAAGGAAAAATTGTCTTGTCAACGCTGTAAGTCCAAAATCCCAAAAATCCGGCAAATCCTAATAAACCTAAAAAACCCAGTTTGGGATTTATTGTTCTGGTGGATTGCAAGGTTAATTCCCTACGCCTGTTTGTTTTAATAGATTCCAAAAACAACACAACAATATTCACAATATACAAGGTAAGAAGTACGCCGGAAATAATCATAGGCAGGTCTTGCACTCTGAAAACATATTCAGATAAATCCATAGGCACAATAAACCTTGAATTGTTAAATGCTATTGTGTACCATGAAGATATTGCTACCAGCAGAGCGCATATCACGCCCAGGCAAATTGTGAGTTTCGTTCTTTTTTTCATAATGGTGTCCTCCAATGAGATGTATTTATCGCTTTACGAGATAAATATATCACTTCAAAGACTGGCTGTCAATAGGAAAGATACAAATACATCACTTTCCCAAAAATGCTTAGAAAGACAAAAGCTGATATAGGAAAATCCCCACATCAGCTTTTCGTATTGGTCTGTGTTTCGGAAATAGTGGCTGCTGTCTATCAAATTATCATTTGTTACTTTACCGCACATGAGTATTTGCACCTGGGTTGTCATTTCCGTAACCCTCCAAGAGGTTGATAACGCCCCAAATGCCAAGACCTGCTCCGAGAGCGATAACGAGTGTCTGCAAAACTCCTACTGCGCTGTTGAAAAATGCCATAAAAAACTCCTTTCTGCCGCTGTGCGGCTGCCCGAAAAAGGGCATAAAAAACGGCGGTCAGCTTTCGATAACTGCCGCGGTCATAAGTCCCCGCGCTGCGTTTGTTTCTGCTGCGCGGCGGTATTCAGTTGTAAGGGCGCGGCTTCCTGCCGCGATACGCGCAAGGAGTAGGGGCGCGTACCATGTAGCCCGTGTTTATTGTTTTGACTTTATGCTCCCTCCTTTTCAAAAAGTGGTGTGTAGACAGGCATAATGCCGTACTGCCGTTCCCGGACAGCTTCGATATACTTGATATAGGAAATACCCGCCTGTCTTGTCCTGCGTTCCTGTTCCCGCTGCATTTCCTCGGCGGCTTCCACAAGCCCGCTGATAGCTCGGATTAGCTGCTGTTTTGTCTTTTTCTTTCTGATACGCTTGTTCATTCTGTATCCTCCTGCAAATCTGCTTCGTCAACTTCGTAATAGTCAAATACCTCGTCCGGCTTCACGATTGCAGGACGGCGGCGCAAGTGCTTTTCCATGTCAAAGGCGTTATTCTTGTCAAAGTCGGAAAGGTACTTGTACTTCGGGTGTTTGGTAATATCGTATTTTTCGGAGAAGAACGGGCGCACCCCGCGTAGCTGCAAGATACATTTCCCGCCGTCCATGACCGCAATTTCATCTTCGCTCATAAGCTGCTTGCCTAACTTCTGATAGTTCAGCCCGTGGGAAAGCTCCCGTCCTCTTGTTTCGGAAGTGTTGAAGCTGTCAATGGTTTCTTTCCCCAAGATTTCCGACATTTCTTTAAGGGTCGTTTTCTCCTTGCCGCCTAAGAACAGGGTCGTATCGCAGTTGCCGACAATGGTATCGGCGTTGTCCTTGTAGATAGCCTTTAGCTGCGACTGGCTCTGCAAGATGATGGACGCGGAGATTTCGCGGCTCCTTATCGTGGCAATGAGTTTTTCAAACTTCGGTATCTGCCCGATATTTGCAAACTCGTCAAGCAGACAGCGCACATGAACAGGCAGCCGCCCGCCGTACACATCATCTGCCTTGTCACAAAGCAGATTGAAAAGCTGTGTGTAAAGGATTGATACAACAAAGTTAAAGGTGTCGTCGGTGTCGGAGATAATAACAAAAAGCGCGGTCTTTCGGTCGCCTAAGGTGTCAAGCTCCATTTCGTCGGTTTCCATCAGCTCGCGCAGTTCCCGAATGTCAAAGGGGGCAAGACGCGCACCGCAGGAAATGAGGATAGAGCTTCTTGTTTTTCCGGCAGACAGCAAAAACTTCTTGTACTGGCGCACCGCAAAATGTTCCGGGTCTTTTTCCTCCAAGCGTTCAAACATGAGGTCAACGGGGGATTGAAATTCCGGGTCGTCCTCGCGGGCTTCCGACGCATTTATCATTTCAAGCAGCGTCGTAAAGTTTTTCTCATTCTCCGGGGCTTCGTACCAGATGTAGCCGATAAGGGCGCAGTAAAAAAGCCGTTCCGATTTCACCCAAAAATCCTCGCCGGACTTTTCCCCGTCGCCTTTGGTGTTGGCGATAATGGTATTTACCAGTTTCAAAATATCCTTTTCGCTGCGCAGATAGGCAAAGGGATTGTACCGCATGGATTTCTTGAAATTGATGGTGTTTAGCACCTTGATTTTGTACCCGCCCCGCTGCAAGAGCTTCCCACACTCGATTAAAACCGTTCCTTTCGGGTCAGTGACTACATAGCTGCTGTGCATTTGCATTAAGTTGGGCTTTACAAAAAACCTCGTTTTGCCGCTGCCGGAGCCGCCGATTACAAGTACGTTTTTGTTTCGTGCATATTTCGGGTGCTTCGGGCGGCTGCTCATCATCAGCCTTTCGGTCTGCGTCAGCAGCACGTTATTTTCAAATATGGGGTCGATATATGGCTTTATATCCTCGGCATTGCCCCAACGTGCAGAGCCGTACTCCATGCCCTTACGGTATTTCTTTGCGTTCTTGCCTTTCACATAGACCGCAAGCCGGATAACGACAGCCCCGACAATGCCGATAAGCAAATCCATAGGGGCAAAACTCGGCAGGGCATTTGAAAAGGCGGCAGAAAAGCCGCTGCCAATGGAAAGCAGCTTGCCGGAGAGGTCAGCCCCCGGCGAGAGCCGCACCGCCTGTCCGACTTTATCAAAGAGATACACAAAGAGCAGATAGGGGGCGTTTAGGATAAGCAGCTTCTTGATATTCGGCTTCATAGCGACACCTCCCTGTCCTTGTGTTTTGTCTTTTGACGGTTTGCGTTAAGCTGTTTTGCTGCTTCCCGGAAAGCAGACAGAGCTTTTCGGATAGAGGGCTTTTGTTCCTGCGTCAGTTTCCTTGCGGAAAATTCCTTAAATGCTGCGGTCAGAGCGTCCGCGTCCCGCCCCTTGAAAAAGACAAGATAGCTGGGCGGCGTTTCGGTGCTGTCTTTCTTTAGGGCAAAGTCGATACCGTATTTTTTTGCCGTCTGCTCAAAGGCTTTGATATTGCCCTCGGTTATCTCAATGTTGGATAGCCCCGCGTTCTGCTTCGCAAGCTGCTTTAGGGTCTGCTTCCCGTGGGGCTGTTTTTCCTGCTGCTTTTTTGCCTGTGCAAGCATGGCTTTGATTGCCTTTTGCAACATTTCAGCGGTCAGCTTTGCTCCCTTGACAGAGAGCGCAACCACTTTTTCGTTGATTTCATCTTGCAATGTTTACCGTCCTCCTTTCCCGGTAGTAGTGATAGTGTTAAGGTGGTACGCCGCTTTTGGGCGTGAAAAAAGGGCGTCCGTTCTTCACGCCGCCCCGTTAAATCCGCACCCGCAGCCCGTTCAAGTCCTCGGCGCGGATACCTACAAGATACCAGTTGTCCCCGTACTCAATCCGGGTCGGCTTCCATTTGCCGCCTGTGAATACGTCCATGCACTCGCCGCAATGCAAGCCGCCGTAATAGTCGGCAATATCAAAGCGAATATCGTAGCGGTCAGCGGTTTCGTCAAAAATTAAAGCTCCTGTTTTCTGTGCCATGTGGTAAATCCTCCTTTTTTCGTTTTCAGGCTTTCGCCCTCGTTGTAGGTGTAATAGTCCGGGTCGCCGTACTTCGGCTTCCTCGGTGCAAGTGCGCCGCTTGCCATATCGTGAGCGACAAGGGAAGTATAGTAGCTGTCAATGGTAGACGTGGCATTGAAAAGCACCGCCTTTAGGTACTGCTTGATGTTGCGGATTTTCGTGGTGTTCTCCTGCATACAGTCAAGTACAAAGCGGATGTGTTCGCTGTTCAGCTTCATAAACTTTGACTTCACAAGCTCGGCGGGGTAATCGTCCCCGGCAATACGGATTTTCTTTCTTGACGTACAGACCGTTTCAAGGATAATGTCAACAATCTCATTCAGACGGTCATGGTCAAACTTCATATCCTGCAAGAGAATGTCATACTCGATATTGTCCTTGATGATTTCCTCATACACTCTGTAAGCGTCGTTCCTTTCCGTTCTTTTCCGTTCCGGCGGCTGTGCCGCTTCGTCCTCGCCATAAGGCAAGGGATTTAGGGAATGGATAGGAATGGAATGGGTAATTGATAAATCCGTATTTGATTTTTCTTTTTTTGGTAAGTTAGTTCTTGATATATCTTTATTTAATTGCGTTGGATTTTCCGACGTCGGATTATCCGTTGTCGGATTTTCCAATATCGGGTTATCCGCTGTTGGATTTTCCAATACCGGGCAATCCAATTCCGGCGGCTGCGGCTGTTCGTAAATGGTGTACTCGATAGAGGTCATTTTGCCTTTCTCGTCGCGTCCCTGCCGCCTTGTGATATATCCGGCTTTTTCAAGCTCCCAAACGGCGGTACGGATAGCGTCGATACTTTCCCGGTTGATGTAGGACAGCCCCGCAAGGGTGTAGTCCCAATCCTCCGGCAAGGACAGCATTTGAGATAACAGCCCCTTTGCCTTTAAGGAAAGCTCCTTATTGCGTAAGTGGTGGTTGCTCATTACGGTGTAGCCTGTGTTGCGCTCCACACGGAATACTGCCATAGCTTCATCACTCCTTTGCTTTGGATTTGTTACGCAGTAGAACGGTGATTTTGAGGGTTTAGGTATAAATCCCTTGCTGCGTGAAAAACACACCCACAAAGCCGCTTATAGCAAGGCTTTTTCTGCCCCTACTGCGTAACAAAGGGCATGAAAAAAGCGGCGTTCCTGTTCTTCCGTGTGGAAGTGGGAAACGCCGCTTGTGCGGTGCAATATTTAGTTGTAGTACAAACCATGCTTGTCCGTTGTCCGAAAAACCTTGATTTTACTGTGTTTCAAAAAGTATCGTTATCTAACCTCATCTTTCGAGCGTCCGAGCTTCAAGAAGATGCTGGAGGACGTAAAGGCGGGGCGTACTAACTGCATCATTGTAAAAGACCTATCGCGCTTTGGCCGAAATTATCTGGACGCAGGCGAGTACATTGAGAAGATATTTCCCTTTTTAGGCGTGCGGTTCATCGCCGTCAACGACAACTATGACAGCTTTGGTGGGAAAAACGCTTCGGACGAGCTTATCATTCCGTTCAAGAATCTCATAAACGAAGCCTACTGCCGGGATATTTCCGTGAAAGTCCGCACCCAGCTTGAGGTCAAGCGCAAAAGCGGCCAGTACATCGGCGCATTTGCCGTGTATGGCTATCTGAAGGACGACGCAGATAAAAACCATCTGATCGTAGACGAATATGCCGCAGATATCGTGCGGGACATCTTTTCGTGGAAGCTGGAGGGCATGAGTCCGCAGGACATTGCCGCCCGCCTGAACCGCAACGGGGTGCTCTCGCCTATGGAATACAAGAAATCTCTCGGCATGAAATTCGCCACTTCCTTCAAGGCGAACCCACAGGCGTTATGGTCGGCCAATGCGGTGCTTCGTATCCTGAAAAATCCGGTCTATACCGGCGTGCTCATTCAGGGCAAGGAGACCACCCCAAGCTACAAGGTGCGAAAGCGTGTCACAAAGCCGGAAAATGAATGGGCGGTCGTTCCGGATACACACGAGGCTATCATTGAACGCCGGGACTTTGACAGCGTGCAAAAAGCGCTCTCACTGGATACCCGCCGCAGCCCCGGCGACAGCGCCGTCCAGCTTTTTAGCGGCATGGTGTTCTGCGGCGAGTGTGGTGCAAGCATGGTGCGCAAAACTATCCCCTCCGGCAATAAAAAATATGTCTACTATGTCTGTGCGGCGCACAAGCAGGATAAATCCTGTTCTCCCCACCGGATGCGTGACGAGGCACTTGCAGATATCGTGCTGGAAACGCTCCGGCAGTATATCCTGGATGTGGTAGACCTGGACGATATTCTTGCCATGACGGACACCGCCCCTTTGAGAACCGCAGAAGCTCAGAAGGTACAGCGTCAGCTTGACAAGAAGCGCTCGGAATATGAGCGGCTTCAGAAGCTGCTCATGTCGCTGTATGAAAATCTTGCAGACGGCATTATCGACCGGGACGAATACGCGAGGCTCAAGCAGAACTACGCAGGGCGCTGCGCCGAGTGCGAAAAGCAGATGGAAACCTTGCAGGAGACCATCACGCAGATCAAAGAGCACGGCGGCGAACACCGGGAGTGGATGGCGCAGTTTCGGGAGCATTTGAACATTACGGAATTGGAGCGTAGCATCGTCGTGGCGCTGATCGACCGCATCCTTATTTATAAGGACAACCGCGTGGAAGTCCGCTTCCGCTTCGCGGATGAATTTGCGTGGCAGACGGATATCCTGCGCCGGTCACAAATCAGAGAGGTGGTATAAGTGGCAAGAACCAAACGAAAGACAAATCCGGTCATTCCGGCAGCGGAGGCTCCCGCACAGGCACAGAAGCAATACCGCGCTGCCGCCTATGCCCGCCTTTCCGTGGAAGACAGCGGCAAACCCGGCGCGGATACCATCGAGGGACAGAAAAACCTCCTGCTGCGGTTCGTCGAAAATGACCCGACGCTCACTCTGTATGGGCTGTTTTGCGATAACGGGCAGACCGGCACGGACTTCCAACGGCCTGAGTTTGAAAAGCTCATGGAAGCGGTCAGGCGCGGAGAGGTAGACTGCATCGTGGTCAAAGACCTATCACGTTTTGGCAGAAACTACAAGGAGACCGGCAACTATCTGGAGCGCATTTTTCCGTTTCTGGGCGTGCGCTTCATCGACGTTAACGACGGCTTTGACACGCTTACTGCCCAGCGGGGCGCGGACGGTTATCTGGTTCCGCTGAAAAATCTGATCAACGAGGTCTACAGCAAGGACATTTCCAGGAAGTCCGGCTCGGCTCTGGCGGCAAAGCAGAAGAACGGCGATTTCATCGGCGCGTGGGCACCCTACGGCTATCGCAAATGCCCGGACGACCCACACAGGCTGGAACCGGATGAGGCAACGGCTCCCGTTGTCCGGCAGATATTCCGGTGGCGTGCCGAGGGCATTGGCGTCACGCAGATCGCAAGGCGGCTCAATGACGAGGGCATACCCTCACCCTCTGCCTATCTGTACAATACCGGCGCGTGCAAAACAGAAAAGTACAACGGCGTGATCTGGTACGTTCAGACGGTCAAAAACATCCTGTCCCGGCAGGTGTACATCGGGCACATGGTGCAGGGCACAAAGCGGCAGTCCTTTTATGAGAATCGTGGCCAGTACATGAAGCCCAAAGAGGAATGGATCGTCGTGGAAAATACCCACGAGCCGCTGATCGACCGAGAAACCTTTGGTAAGGTGCAGGCGCTTGCCCAGCGCAAAAAGGCAGAATACTTTGAAAACCTCGGCAGGTTCACGCATCTGAAAACCACTGAAAACATCCTCAAGGGGCTGGTCTACTGCGCCGACTGCAAGCGTCCGCTGGTGCGGTACAAGAATGTGAGCCATGAAAAAAAGCTGTGGTACACGTTCATCTGCCAGACGCATACCAACGACATCGCAAGCTGCCCCAAGAAGAATATCCAGGAGGATGTTTTGATCCCCATGATCCTGCAAGCCATCCAGACGCAGATTGCCCTCGCCGCTGATATGGAAGCGCTCATCCGCAGGGTAAACAGCTCTCCCAAATACAGAAAGCAGACTGCGACGCTGCAAGGCAGGCTGGACGCGGCGAAAAAAGCGCTTACGAGATACAACGGCTTATATGACAGCCTTTACCAGAACTATGTGGATAAGCTCATGACCGAGCAGGAGTATATGACGCTGAAACGCCGCTACAAGGCCGAGGCAGAAGAAGCGGAGCGGCTGATCGAAACGCTGACCCGCCAGCAGGCGGCAGAAGCGGCGCACACACCGGAGAACCCTTTCCTTGCGGCTTTCGGCAGCTTTCGGGATGCGGATACCCTGACCAGAGAAATGGCGCAGGCACTGATCCAGCGTGTGTATGTGGACGGAAACAGCAATATCGAGATCGTATTCCGCTACCGGGACGAATACAAGGAACTCTGTACATATCTGGAAGGGAGGAACGTTGACGTATGAGAACGGCAATTTATCTTCGCATATCCAGCGAGGATGCGGATTTGAGAACCGGCGAAAAGGACGAATCCGAAAGCATATCCAACCAGCGCAGCCTCCTTCGGGAATATGTGTCCAGCCACGCAGACCTGTCCGATTCTGAAATGCTGGAATTTTGTGACGACGGCTGGAGTGGTACGAATTTTGAGCGTCCTGCGGTAAAGGAGCTTCTGGAGCAGGTCAGGCGTGGGCAAATCAACTGCATCCTGGTCAAAGACCTTTCCCGTTTTGGCCGTGATTACCTCACCGTGGGAGACTATATTTCCCGCGTGTTCCCGTTCCTCGGTGTGCGCTTCATTTCCGTCAACGACGGTTTTGACAGCAGCAACCCGCTGGACATTGATAGCCTCGATACCTCGTTTCGGACGCTGATCTATGACCTGTACAGCCGCGACCTCTCCCGCAGAGTCAAAAGCGCAAAGAAGGCCAGAGCCGAGCGCGGGGCATTTCTCAGTCCTTATGCGCCTTATGGATACGTCAAAGACCCGGAGGACAAAAATCATCTTCTGGTAGATGCCGAAGCCGCCGACGTAGTACGGCGCATCTTTCAAATGGCGGCGGACGGCGCAAAAACGTGGGAGATCGCGGCGGCGCTGAACGGTGACGGCGTAAGCTCTCCGAAAAACTACAAAGTCGAGGCAGGCTGCACAAGAGCGCCGTGGCGCAGTATTCAGGATGAAAACTTCTGGACGGCCAGTCTAATCGCAAAATTCCTGCGGGACGAACGCTATATTGGCAAGACAGTGTTCGGAAAACGGAGCCGGGACATTGTAGGCAGTACGCACACGGTTAAAATCTCCCGCAACGACTGGATCGTTGTTCCTGACAGACATGAAGCCATTGTGCCAGAGGCTCTGTTCGAGAAAGCACAGGCCGTTATGCGGGAATACCGGGAATATGAGGTGACTTCTGGCAGCGGCAATCCGCTGAAACGCAAGGTGATATGCGGCGTATGCGGCCACGCCATGCAGCGGGACAGCAGAAAGAACGGCTCCTACCGCTGCATCACCAAAAGGCTGAATACCGGCTTTGACTGTTCAGAGGATAGAATCCCGGAGGCCGATATTCTGGAAGCTGTGATAGACACCATACAGGTCTACGCCCAGTACGCGGTCAGCATAGATCGGCTCCTGCAAACAAGGCAGTCACAGCGGGTGCTTGACCGAAAACAGGCGCAGCGCCGCTTGCGGACGCTCCAGAGCCGGAAAGCCCAGCTTGACGAGCGGCTGCAAGACATCTATGAAAGGTTGGTAGAGGGTGAAATTTCCCGTGAGAGCTTTGCCGCGCAGAAGAAAGCCCTGACGGCGCAGGCGGAGGAAATCTCCCGCACGGTCTTGGAGCTGGAGCGAAAGATGAGCAGCAGCGACGACAATAGCAACGCCGTAATCGAGCATTTCAAAAGCTATGCCGGGATTACGGCGCTTACCAAAGAAATCTCCACTGATCTGCTGCACTCCGTCACCATCTACCCGGACGGGCGCATGAATATTCGGCTGAACCTTGCCGATGAGATCAAAGCTCTGATGGAAACCTTGCGCCGGGAATCCTGCACGGCGTGAATTTGTTAGTCCTTTCTGTACAGCAGCCGATGAGGGAATCACAGGAACTTCAGTGGCTAAGCGGGATGACTTCCAGCGGATGATGGCGGATTGCCGTCGGGGCCTGATCGACCAGATCCTTGTCAAGTCTATCTCCCGCTTTGCCCGCAACACCAAAGACTGCCTTCAGAATATCCGTGAACTGAAAGAGTTGGGTGTCAACGTCCGATTCGAGCATGAAGGTATCGATACTGTCAATGTGAGCAGTGAGCTCATCACCGCCATCTACGCTGCCTTCGCCCAAAAAGAGAGCGAGTCTATCTCGGGAAATATGCGATGGAGCTATCAACGCAGGATGGAAAGCGGAACATTTCTTCCACCCTCCACACCTTATGGTTATAGAATCGTAAATAAAAAAATCGAAATCGACCCTGAACGGGCCGTGATTATCTGCAAAGTATTCCAGTGGTATCTTGATGGCATCAGTAAAGAGCAGATCGCCCACAAGTTAAATAAAGCTGGTGTACTTAGTAATCAGAATAAAGCATGGCGAGCTGGTGGAATCCACTACATCCTCACAAACGAACGGTATATTGGTGATTCTTTATGGCAGAAGACCTATACAACTGAAACAATTCCTACGGTTCGGCACAGAAATACAGGGGCGCGTGAGCAGTACTATGTAGAAGGAACTCATCCTCCTATTATTTCGAAAGAAGTCTTCATAAAAGTTCAAACACTTATCCAAATAAGAAAGGAAAACTATGGAAAGTCTCCCTCGGAGACGATTCATCCTTTCTCAAGAAAGGTTATCTGTGGGTGTTGCGGGACAGTGCTGCGAAGGAAACCGCAAAGAGGTAAATACTACTGGTGCTGTATGAGACACGATGCGAATCGTGAAGAGTGCCCGTTAATGCCAATTTCCGAAACAAACCTATATGAATCCTTCTACCGCCTATACTATAAGCTGAAGCATCAGAGCATCCCCATTCTGGAACAGATGCTTATAAACCTCCAGATGATCCGCAATCGCAAAATGCTCTGGAGTCCTGACATCGTTGCCCTGAATAAAAGAATATCAGATCTATCCAGTCAGAATCAGACATTGGCCTTTCTCAAGCAGCAGGGCCTTGTTGATCCTGACATTTTTATATCCAAAACCAATGAGCTGACCAAGCAGCTCCGGCAGGCCAAGCTGGAAAAAGAAAAGCTGGTGGATGCCGAGAGCGACATGACCGCCCTGCAAACACGAGACTTAATAGACCTCCTGGAAGGTGGGCCGGAAATCCTCGACAGCTTTGACACGGAACTGTTTGGTGAACTCGTTGAGAAAATTATCATAGAAAGCAACGACTCCGTCCGCTTCTGCCTGAAAAATGGACTGGAGCTACGGGAGTCCATAGAGAGGACGGTGCGGTGATGGGAAACCGGAAGCAGCCCTTCGGCTACAAGATGTCTCTGGGTGAGATCGTCATACAGGAATCAGAGGCGAAACTTGTGCAGGAGGTTTTCCGCCGATACATTGCGGGAGAATCATTGAATGAGTTGACCGAGGCGCTTCGCCAGCAGGATATCCCATACGACGAGGGACGGCTCTGGAATAAAAATATGATCGCCCGTATTCTGGCGGACACACGCTACACCGGGGAGAAAGGATATCCCAAGCTCATAGATGAGGAGCAGCTCATCGCAGCAAACGAAAAACGCTCAAACAAGCC
>NZ_JAJEPW010000063.1:0-15205 GCF_020687045.1 Brotocaccenecus cirricatena | reverse complement strand
TGTGACGTCTCATACAAAACCTGACGCACCTTCGGTGCTATAAAAAGCTTTTCAAGCTTTTTAACAGGTTTTGGTATAATTTGGTGATTGGTTGGTTTTCAGAATGGATGGAACGTCCGGCGGCCCGGGGCCACATTCGGTCATCCAGCAGGTTCAGCAGGCCCGGCATCAGGCGCATGGTTTTTCAGCTCCTTTCTTATTCTGCTATGCTTTCGCACAGCAAAAAAACAGCGGAAGGTCATTGACCCTCCGCTGCCGCAAACGCTTCATTCAGGCAGGTGATGAAAGAGAATGACCATTCTTGCCATAGCAAAGCATGCACATGCCGCACATGTGCATCATGGTCATCATCATGCTGTTGTTGCAGAGCAGCTTCGTCATGGCGCATTCCCTTTCTCGCCGCAGGTGCGGCGGTTTTCGTTGACGGGTGCATGTTAGCACCATCCGCGCCGTTTGTCAAGGCGTATTTTTCATATTTTTTCATCCTGATGCAAATATTTTCACACAGCCCGCCGGGAATAATCTTGCAAAAAAGACCGGTTTTTTCGATTTTCACCCGTCTGACAAGGGTTTTCTCTTGTCACAGGTTCACAAAATTTTTACAGATTCTTTCTTGCCGGAATGGGGGATTTATGGTATGATAAATACTAATGGTAGAGATTGCGTATCTGCCCGTCAGCCCGGACAGGTACGCTATCATTTTGATGAACGGAATGGATGAAGGAGGAATCGTTTGTTGTCTCGCAAGAAACCTGATCTGTTGACCCAGCAGGCCCGCCTGCGCCGGAAGCACCGGGAAAAGGGCCAGGTCCTGGCCATTTTCCGCAAGCCCATGTGGGAATCCCTGACCTCGGTGCTGCCCATCACGGCCATCGTCCTGCTGCTGTGCTTCACCGTGACCCCGGTGTCCAACAACGCCATGATGGCCTTCCTGGTGGGAAGCCTTCTGCTGATCGTGGGCATGGGGCTGTTTTCCCTGGGCTCCGAGATGTCCATGATCCCCCTGGGCGAGGCCGTGGGTAAGGAAATCACCCGCTCCAAGAAGGTGTGGATCATCGTGGCCATCAGCTTCCTGATCGGCGTGATCATCACCGTGGCGGAGCCGGACCTGCAGGTTCTGGCCAGCCAGGTCCCCGCCATTGAAAACAATGTCATCATCTGGTCCGTGGCCCTGGGCGTGGGCGTGTTCCTGGTCATCGCTCTGCTGCGTATCCTGCTGGGCATTCCCCTGTCCTATCTGCTCATCGGGTTTTATGCAGTGGTGTTCACCCTGGCCATGTTCGTGTCCCCGGACTTCTGGTCCATCGCCTTCGACTCCGGCGGCGTCACCACCGGCCCCATGACCGTGCCCTTTATCATGGCCCTGGGCGTGGGCGTCAGCGCCGTCCGCAACGACAAGCACGCCGGAGGCGACAGCTTCGGTCTGGTGGCCCTGTGCTCCATCGGCCCCATCCTGACGGTGCTGCTGCTGGGCCTTTTATACAAGCCCGACGGCAGCAGCTACACCCCGGTGACCGTGCCCGACGCCCAGGACACCGTGGAGATGTTCCGCTCCTATACCCACGCTCTGCCGGAGTATTTTAAGGAAATTCTGGTGTCCCTGGCCCCCATTGCCGGGTTCTTCCTGATCTTCCAGCTGCTGACCCGCCGCCTGAACCGCCGCCAGGTCATGAGCATGATCGTGGGCTTCCTGTATACTTATCTGGGCCTGGTGCTGTTCCTGACCGGCGTCAACGTGGGCTTCATGCCCGTGGGCAACTTCCTGGGCCAGAGCATCGCCTCCCTGGAGTGCAGCTGGGTGCTGATCCCCATCGCCATGGTCATCGGCTACTTCATCGTGGCGGCGGAGCCTGCCGTCCACATCCTCAACCGCCAGGTGGAGGAGATCACCGCCGGCTCCATCCCCGCCAGCGCCATGAATCTGGCCCTGTCGCTGGGCGTGTCCGTGTCCCTGGCCCTGGCCATGATCCGGGTGCTGACGGGCATCTCCATCATGTGGTTCCTGCTGCCGGGCTATGCCCTGAGCCTGATTCTGTCCTTTGTGGTGCCGAAGATCTTCACCTCCATCGCCTTCGACTCCGGCGGCGTGGCCTCCGGTCCCATGACCGCCACCTTCCTGCTGCCCTTCGCCATGGGTGCCTGCGACGCCCTGGGCGGCAACGTGGTCACCGATGCCTTTGGCGTGGTGGCCATGGTGGCCATGACCCCCCTGGTAACCATCCAGCTGCTGGGCGTCAGCTATAAGCGCCGCATCAAGCGCACCGCCCCCGTGGCCGTGGCCGAAGTGGAAGAGATCATCGAGCTGGCATAGGAGGAAACCCAATGAAACGACTGTATCTTATGATCACCATCACCAACCGGGTGGTTGGCTCCGGCCGGTTTGTGGATTTTTACCGGGCCTTCGGCGCGCCGGTGGTGTTCACGGCCCTGGGCCGGGGCACCGCCAGCGACGATGTGCTGAGCTATCTGGGCCTGGAGGCCACGGAAAAGGCCGTGCTGTTCTCCGTGGTGACGCCCGCCTGCAAGGAGACCCTGGTGAAGGAGCTGGTGTCCACCATGCACCTGACCGCCCCCGGCAGCGGCATCGCCGTCTGCCTGCCCCTGAGCAGCATCGGCGGCAAGTCCGCCATGAACTACCTGACCTCCGGCGACCCCTCCAAGGCCCCGGAAATCGACATTGAGGAGGACCATACCATGAAGGAAGCAGCCTATCAGCTGATCGTTGCCATCGCCAACCAGGGCTACACCGATAAAGTCATGGAGGCGGCCCGGTCCGCCGGAGCCCGTGGCGGCACCATTGTCCACACCCGCTCCACCGGAGCCGAGGACGCCGGGAAGTTCTTCGGCATGTCCATTGCCGAGGAGCGGGAGATGATCTTCATCGTGGCCCCCACCGGCGAGAAAAACGCCATCATGCAGGCCATCATGGCCCAGGCCGGCCCCAGCACCAAGGCCCAGGCCATCACCCTGAGCCTGGCCCTGGAGGACGTGGTGGGCCTGTTCACCACCAACCCGGACCAATAAGCCTTTCGGGGCAGTTCGGCTTATCCAAAAGCCTCGCAGAGTTTGCCGCCCGCAGGCGGCAAAGCAAATTGGATCCGTTTTTTGCGGCGGCGTGTACGTCGCAAAAAACACTTTGCGCGGAGAGAGTGTATCCCGCCGGGACGGCGGGATGCGCGGTTCGGAGCGAAACCTATATTCACAAAAAGGCGCAGCCTTTTTGTGAAGAAATGCCCGCCCCCGGTTTCCCGGGGGCGGTTTTTCTTGTCAAACGCCCCCCGGTCTGCTACAATGGGGAAAAACACACAGGAGGTGAGACCATGGAGGAGCATGCGGTCTATCGGGTGCTGATGGTGGAGGATGACCGGGGCATCGCCCAGGCAGTGCAGACCCAGGGAGAGCTGTGGAATTTACAGGTGCGGCAGGTCCGGGATCTGCGGCACGTGATGGAGGAGTTCGCCGCCTTTGACCCCCATCTGGTACTGCTGGACATCGGCCTGCCCTGCTTCGACGGCTACCACTGGTGCACGGAGATCCGCCGGGTCTCCCGGGTTCCGGTGATTTTTATCTCATCGGCGGCGGACAATATGAACATCATCATGGCCATGAACCTGGGTGCTGACGACTTCATCGCCAAGCCCTTTGACCAGAGCGTGCTGATGGCCAAAATTCAGGCCCTGCTGCGCCGGACCTACGACTTCGGGGCCTCGGCTCCGGTGCTGGAGCACCGGGGTGCCCTGCTGAACACCGGGGACAACACCCTGACCTATCAGGGCCAGCGGGTGTCCCTGACGAAAAACGAATACCGTATCCTGCTGTGCCTGATGCAGAGCAAGGGCCGGGTGGTGAGCCGGGAGAAGCTCATGGAGCGCCTGTGGGAAACCGACAGCTTCGTGGACGAGAACACCCTCACCGTGAACATCGGCCGTCTGCGGAAAAAGCTGGACGCCGCCGGTCTGCCGGGGTTCATCACCACCCGGGTGGGCCTGGGCTATATGGTGGGGTGAGGGCCATGCTGACCGGATATCTGCGGCAGCGGCGCAGGACGCTGCTGGCGTTTTTCCTGTTCGGCGGCATCTTCGCCGCCGCCTTCGCCCTGTACCAGCTGCCGCTGCGGGCGGTGGCCTATCCCTTTGTGCTGTGCGCCGCAGCCGGGGCGGTGCTGCTGGCCCTGGACTATCGCCGGGTCCTGCGGCAGCACCGGCGGCTGGAGCTGCTGCGGCAGCTGCCGGAGGAGCTGGCCGACGCCCTGCCCCCGGCGGACACGGTGAAGGAGGCCGACTACCGCAGCCTTGTGACCCTGCTGGCGGAAAGCCGCCGGGCCATCCGCACCCAGGAGGAGCAGCGCTACAGCGACATGGTGGACTACTACACCATGTGGGCCCACCAGATCAAAACTCCCATTGCCTCCATGCGCCTGACCCTGCAGAACGAGGACTCCGACCTGGCCCGCTCCCTGTCCGGGGATCTGATGCGGGTGGAGCAGTATGTGGAGATGGTGCTGGTGTTCCTGCGGCTGGACAGCAGCACCACCGACTATGTGATCCGCTCCCACAGCCTGGACGATATCGTGCGCCCGGCGGTGCGGAAGTTCGCCGGGGAGTTCATCCGCCGCCGTCTGCGGCTGGACTATCAGCCCCTGGACCGCACCGTGGTCACCGACGCCAAGTGGCTGGGCTTCGTGGTGGAGCAGGTGCTGTCCAACGCCCTGAAATACACCGCAAGCGGCTCCGTGACCATCGCCATGGACGGCGATGACCTGTGCATCCGGGACACCGGCATGGGCATCGCACCGGAGGACCTGCCCCGGATCTTCGACCGGGGGTTCACGGGCCTCAACGGCCGCCGGGACACCCGGGCCAGCGGCATCGGGCTGTACCTGTGCCGCCGGATCTGCCGCAGCCTGGGCCACACCATCCGGGCCTCCTCCGTGCCCAACCAGGGAACGGAAATCCGCATCGGTCTGGGCCAGAAGAAAACGTTGCCGGAGTGAAAATCGCCCCAAATCGCAAACAAAACACGACACCCCGTCAGGGGTGTCGTGTTTTTTTATCTTAACACTTTTCCGTATGTAAAACAAGTGTTAATTTACATAAAATTAACACTTAAAAATTGTCGAATATTGCCCCTTGCAAGATCAAAACCAGAGGTATATAGTATGAAATGTGATTTTTCGGTAAACAACTTTACAAAACCCATGCGAACTCCGGAAAAAGTCAACTTTTTTCGGGTCTAGTTTTTTTGGGCAAAAATTGCAAAAGCGCCATAAGCTGATGTTAAGGAAGCGTTAACGGCGATTTTGCCGGAAGGGAGGCGGAACCATGACAAGAGAGGACGCAGTGGAGCGGCTGTGCGACGTATACGGCGGCAGCTTCGACATCACCCGCTGTGAGGAGACGGAGCTTCCCCTGGCGGCGAAGATGGACTTTTATGTCCACAACTCCAAGTATGTGCTGTCAAAAAAAGCCAAGCTGTGGGAGGCCAACAGCTTTGAATATGTGTATCTGTTCACCGTTCCGCACCTGACCCGGGAGATCTACGAGCAGTGCGAGCGCCTGGCCTACGAGCAGGGCAGGGCCCGCATCCGGCCCGGCCCCAACCATATGTACACCTATATCTCCGCCATCTTCCTGTGCGACTCCTGCGACCCGGAGGCACGGAAGGCCCTGAAGCGGTGCCGCCGGTACGAGAGCTTCCGGCTGTCCTATTGGGGATGGATGGATTTTCATACCGCTCTGGTGGTGCTCCCGGAGGAATCCGTGGCCACCAACGCCAGCGGACACAGTGCAGCGCAGGTGCTCGAACGGGCCCTGTTTCATAAGCAAAAGAGAAAATTGTTTCGAAAGGAGAGAAGTTTATGAATGCTGCTTTGTTCCTGATCATTGGCGTTGCCGTGCTGATCGTAGGATATATTTTCTACGGCGGCTGGCTGGCCAAGAAGTGGGGCGTGGATAACTCCCGCGTCACCCCTGCCCACGAGCTGGAAGACGGCAAGGACTATTGTCCCGCCAAGGCTCCCGTTCTGATGGGCCATCACTTTTCCTCTATCGCCGGCGCAGGCCCCATCAACGGCCCCATCCAGGCCGCTGTGTTCGGCTGGGTCCCCGTTATGCTGTGGGTCCTGATCGGCGGCATCTTCTTCGGCGGCGTCCACGATTTCGGCGCCCTGTTCGCCTCCATTCGCCATAAGGGCGAGTCCATCGGCGAGGTCATCGGCGACGCCATCGGCGCCCGGGCCAAGAAGCTGTTCATCATCTTCGCGTACCTGACCCTGATCCTGGTGGTGGCTGCATTTGCCTCCATCGTGGCCAACACCTTCAAGGCCACCTATGTGGACGGCGTGCTGGATAAGGCCGCTTCCGCCGCCAACGCCTCCACCGCCATCATCTCCATCATGTTCATCCTGATGGCCATCGTCTTCGGCTTCTTTGTCTATCGCCGGAATGCTCCTCTGGGCATCTCCACCGTCATCGGCGTCATCGGCATCGCCGTGTGTATGTACATCGGCCTCCAGTGGCACCCCATCTATCTCAGCGGCAACACTTGGATGATCATCGTTGGCCTGTATATCGCCATCGCATCCGTCACCCCCGTGTGGATCCTGCTGCAGCCCCGTGACTATCTGAGCTCCTTCCTGCTGTATGCCATGATGATCCTGGCGGTCGTGGGCATCATCGGCTGCCACCCCACCGTGGACATGCCCGCCTTCACCGGCTTCAAGGATACGCTGGCTCCCTCCGGCACCTCCCTGGGCTACATGTTCCCCGCTCTGTTCGTGACCATCGCCTGCGGCGCCGTGTCCGGCTTCCACTCCCTGGTGGGCTCCGGCACCACCGCTAAGCAGCTGGATCAGGAAAAGGACGCCAAGCCCATCGCTTACGGCGGTATGCTGATCGAGTGCGCTCTGGCCCTGATCTCCGTCTGCGCCGTTGGTTACATCTGGGCGCAGTATGCCGACGGCACCACCGTGACCCCCACCGTGGTGTTCGCCACTGGCCTTGCCTCCATGTTCTCCAAGGTGTTCGGCGCCGGCTGCTACAACGTGGTGTATTCCATGCTGATCCTGGCCGTGTCCGCTTTCTGCCTGACCTCCGTGGATACCGCCACCCGTCTGGCCCGCTATATGTTCCAGGAGTTCTTCACCGCCCCCGGTGAGAGCCGCGAGAACATGCCCGGCTGGAAGAAGGTCGTGACCAACCCCTATGTGGCCACTGCCATCACCGTGGTGGCCGGCGTGGCCCTGGGCATGACCGGTTATGCCAAGATCTGGGCTCTGTTCGGCGCTGCCAACCAGCTGCTGGCCGCCCTGGGTCTGCTGGCTGTGTGCTGCTGGCTGGGCAAGATCGGCCGCAACAACAAGATGTTCTACTTCCCCATGTTCTTCATGCTGATTGTGACCCTGACCTCCCTGGCGTTCACCATCAAGGCCCAGTTTGCCGGTATCGCTGCCGGCGGCGAGGGTGTTGCCTGGTTCTACATCCGCGCGATCATCGCCATCCTGCTGGTGGTTCTGGCCATCGTGCTGGTGGTGGAGGGCATCCAGGCCCTGTCCCGCAACAAGAAGGCTGCCGCCGCCAAGTAACGGCCGCGTGACACCTTCCGTTGCATAAAGCAATATAACAAATCCCGCCCCCGGCAATCGCCGGGGGCGGGATGCTTTTGCGTTCCGCCGATCTCCTTGCCGTGTCATTGCCAGGAGCGAAGCGACGCAGCAATCCGTTCCTCGCGCAGCGGCCCGCTGAGGGCAGCGGGCCCTACGGACGGCTTCCGGGAATCCTCCCATTTCCGGCAATCTCCCGGTACACCTGGCGCCCCACGCCCCCCTGAACGCCGAAACAGCCGTCTGACCGACGGCTGCTTCAACACGATTCACTTTCATATCCGCTTCCGATACACCAAGCTGTCCTCTTTTCCGAAGGCCCGGGCGGCATGCGCCACGGTGATGGCCGCCTCCCGGGAATAGGGGAAGAACAGCAGCACCGGGGTCTTGAAGGTCAGCACGATGACCTTGGGGGTCATCACGCACACGTCCCAGTCCGCCCAGTCGAAATGGGTGGGCTTGCCCTTTTCGTTCTCCTCCCGGATGCCGCCGGCGTCGAAGTTTACGGTGCCGTCGGGGCCGTTCTGCTGCCGGAACTGCTGCCAGCTGCGGCGATAGATCCGCCGCAGCATACCCCGCAGCACCAGCTCCATCACGCCGCAGCCCGCGCACACCCCGGCCATGGCCCAGGACATGCCGCCCAGCTCCAGCAGGGCTGTCATGGCCCCCAGCACCGCCGCCAGGATCAGAAAGGCGATCCCCCGCCGCAGCAGTCCCCGGGCATACCAGGTGAAGCTGCGGCACCGGGCGTCATGCTTTTTCAGCCGGCGCCGCCGGGCCGCGATGCCCTGGGCCAGGTCAAATAGCCGCTCCGTGTCCGTCAGGCGATAGTGCAGCTGGAAGAAGGTCTCCCCTGTCATGCCCGCTCAGCCGCCAGGGCCTCCTCCAGGGCGTGGGCCATCTGGTCGGGGCAGGAGGTGGGCTTGGGGCCGCAGTGGATGCCCTTCATCCGCTCAATGGCGTCCTGGGCGTTCATGCCCACCACCAGGCGGCTGATGCCCTGCAAATTGCCGTTGCAGCCGCCCTCCACGCTGACGCTTTTGATCACGCCGTTCTCCAGCTCCACGGTCATCTTCCGGGAACAGACGCCCCGGGGGGTATAAGTATAGGTCATATCGCTCAAACTCCTTTTGTGTAATCAGGAGTCCATTATACCCCAGACCGGCGGATTTGGCAAGACCTACGCCCGCTGCTGCTTCCGCTGCAATTGCAATCGGTCGGCGATCATGGCGATAAACTCGGAGTTGGTGGGCTTGCCCTTGGCGGAATTCACCGTATACCCGAAGTATTTTTGCAGCGTCTCGATGTCCCCCCGGTCCCAGGCCACCTCGATGGCGTGGCGGATGGCCCGCTCCACCCGGGACGGCGTGGTGCAGAAGCGCTTGGCTACCTCGGGATACAGTACCTTTGTCACGGCGTTGATCACATCCATGTCATTCACCGCGATCATGATGGCCTCCCGTAGGTACTGGTATCCCTTGATGTGTGCCGGGACGCCGATCTCGTGAATGATGGCGGTCACCATCCCCTCCAGAGCTGGGGCAAAGGGAGCCTCCTCCTGCTCCGGTGCGGCGGCCTGCCGCATCAGCTCCAACAGGGACTCCTCGTTCACCGGCTTGGGCAGGAAGAAATACACACCCATTTCCATGGCCTGGGCCACGGTCCGGCGGCTGCAGAAGGAGGACACCACGATGGTCCGGGGCGCGCCCTGGCCCAGCTGGTTCAGCTGCCGCAGCAGCCCGAACCCGTCCAGGCCCGGCAGCACCACGTCCGTCACCAGCAGCTGCGGCCGCAGCCGCCGCACCAGGTCCAGGGCCTGGTCCCCATTTTCCGTGCTGCCTGCCACATGGAACTCGCCGGTGCCCTCCATCCGTTGTCGCAGCATGGTCCGAAACTCCTCATTGGCGTCTGCCAATACCACTGTTACCTTGTTTTCCATTTTGTTCCAACCCTTTTCCACACAATTTACACAGCCAAGGCTGTCGGTTTCACGGCAAACCAACATTTGTCGCTTGACCTGCATATAATTTACCAGGATTGGACAGGTTTTTCAAGGGGTAATTGTCGAATACTCATAATTTCTTTTCGACAAAACCATGTTAATTTGTTGTAAGTGACATATATTGTGGTTCTTAACAGGTCTTTAGCCAGCATCTTGTTATCCACCGCGAACGAAATTTGCCCGATAGGACTCGTTGATTTCCCGCAGCTCCCGCTTTCCCTCGATATACGGGCGGTACATCTCCTCCACCCGGCCGCCGCCGAGATTTCCGCACCCGCTGCACCCATCGCAGCCGCCGTCGCACAGAGCCCGCCGGACGATCTCCTCCCGCTGGGCCCGGGTGGTGTCCTTGATGAGCACCGATTTCATATGCCGCACCTCCCTTCCTGGTCAGTATACCCCCGCCCCGGCGCTATATGTCCAAATTTTTTGTTCCGGACGCCAAATTTCGCCTTGACATTTTGGCTAAAATCCTGTATGATACTCCATGTTGTAAAGCATCATAACTTTACATAGGAGGGACCATCGTGAAGAACCAGACCTATCGCATGACGATGCTGTTCGATTTTTACGGCGAGGTCCTGACCCCGCGGCAGAAGGAATTCTTCGACCTGTACTATAACGAGGACCTGTCCCTGGCCGAGATCGCGGAGAATTACGGCATCTCCCGCCAGGGCGTCCGGGACGTGATCGTCCGGGCCGAGGCCATCATGACCGACCTGGAGGACAAAACCGGCCTCATGAAGCGTTTTATGCTGATGCAGCAGCAGGTGCAGGCCATTCTCGACGCCGCCGAGAAGATCCAGACCGTCAACTACCGGCAGTATGACAACCCGGAGCTGGCCCGTCTGGCCAACGAGATCACGCGCAGCGCCCAGGCGCTGAAGGAGTAACACCTATGGCATTTGAAGGACTTTCCGAAAAATTAAACGCCACATTCAAACGCCTGCGGGGCAAGGGCCGCCTGACGGAGGCCGACGTCCGGGAGGGCATGCGGGAGGTCCGCCTGGCTCTGCTGGAGGCCGACGTCAGCTATAAGGTGGTCAAGGACTTCGTGGCCCAGGTCACCGAGCGCTGCATCGGCGCCGACGTTCTGGACAGTCTCACCCCTGCCCAGCAGATCGTCAAGATCGTCAACGAGGAGCTGGTGCAGCTGATGGGCGGCACCAACGCCAAGCTGACCTTCGCCTCCAAGGGCCCCACCGTTGTGATGATGGTGGGCCTTCAGGGCGCCGGTAAAACCACCAACGGCGCCAAGCTGGCGGGCCTGATGCGCCGCCAGTTCGGCAAGCGCCCCCTGCTGGTGGCCTGCGACGTATACCGTCCCGCCGCCATCACCCAGCTGCAGGTGGTGGGCAAGCAGCTGGACATCCCCGTTTTCGAGATGGGACAGGCCAATCCCGTGCGCATCGCCGAGGAGGCCATCAAATACGCCCGGGACCACGGCCACGACATGGTGTTTCTGGACACCGCCGGTCGTCTGCACGTGGACGAGGCCCTGATGAACGAGCTGAAGAACATCAAGGCCAAGGTCCATCCCAACGAAATTCTCCTGGTGGTGGACGCCATGACCGGCCAGGATGCCGTCAACGCCGCCACCGCCTTTGACCAGGCCCTGGGCATCGACGGCGTCATGCTCACCAAGCTGGACGGCGACGCCCGAGGCGGCGCGGCCCTGTCCATCCGGGCCGCCACCGGCAAGCCCATCAAGTTCGTGGGCACCGGCGAAAAGCTGGACATGATCGAGCTGTTCCACCCGGACCGCATGGCCTCCCGTATTCTGGGCATGGGCGACATGCTCACCTTCATCGAAAAGGCCGAGCAGCAGTATGACGAGGAGCAGGCCCGGAAGCTGGAGGAAAAGCTCAAGAAAAACCGCCTGACCCTGACGGACTACATGGAGCAGATGGACCAGCTGCAAAAAATGGGCAACCTGGGCCAGCTGGCCGGGATGCTGCCCGGCGACATGGGCAAGCAGCTGGACGCCGCCAATCTGGACGAAAAGCAGCTGGGCCGCACCCGGGCCATCATCCAGTCCATGACCCCTCTGGAGCGGGAAAATCCCTCCATCCTCAACGCCAGCCGCAAAAAGCGCATTGCCGCCGGCTGCGGCTTGCAGGTGTCGGATGTGAACCGGCTGCTGAAGTCCTTCGAGATGCTCCAGCAGCTCACCAAGTCCATTTCCAAGGGCCGCTTCGGCGGCTTCGGGGGACCCGGCGGCATGCCTACCCTGGGCAAGGCCAAAAAGGGCAAGCTCCAGGGCTTCGGTCGGAAAAAACGTTTGAAATAAGTGCACAGGCATTTATATAATCTGAAATTACATTACAATTTGGAGGAAAAAAATCATGGTTAAGATTCGTCTGAGAAGAATGGGCGCCAAGAAGGCTCCTTACTATCGCGTGGTCGTGGCGGATTCCCGCTATCCCCGCGATGGCCGCTTCATCGAGGAGATCGGCACTTATAACCCCTGCGTCTCCCCTGCCGAGATCAAGATCGACGCTGACCGCGCCCGTGAGTGGATCAAGACCGGCGCTCAGCCCACCGACACCGTTCGCGCCCTGCTGAAGAAGGTCGACGTTCTGTAAGGCAGGGGCACCATGAAGGAACTGCTGCTCTACATCGCCAGGAGCCTTGTGGACCACCCGGACCAGGTCACGGTGACGGAGGTGGAAAACGGCGACGAGCTGACGCTGGAGCTGCGCGTGGCCCCCGAGGATATGGGTAAGGTCATCGGCCGCCAGGGCCGCATCGCCAAGGAGATCCGCACGGTCGTGCGCTCCTATGCCCAGCGCACAGGCGTCAAGGCATCCGTGGATATTGTGGACTGATCGTCCGATATCCCTGCAATGGCTGAAAAAAGAGACAGACACTTTCGTGTCTGTCTCTTTTTTACGCATTTTCCTCCAGGTTGCGGAATACCGGCCGCAGCAGCAGGGCCGTCACATAGCTGAGGCTGCTGTATCCGATCAGCACCCACACGATGCTCAGGTAGAACCCCACCTCCGGGATGAACACGCTTACGCCCACCGGGACCGCCCAAACGGCCCAGATCAGCAGCATCCGGGGCAGGTGCCCCACCGCCACCAGCATGGCGTTTTTCAGGTGGTTGCGCCAGGTGTTTTCATACCGGGCCATCAGCGGGAAGGCGAAGGTCATCACCATGGCCGCCAGCTGCAAGGCGAACACCGCCAGCAGCTCCCACAAAAACGAGTCGTTCAGCCGGGCCATATACAGGTCGAAGCCGCACAGGGCCGCCACCGCCAGCAAAATCAGCCACACCGGCGTGGCTTTTTTCCAGTTTTCGCCCCAGGCCCGGAAGAATTGCCGGGCAACGTGGCCGTCCTCCCCGGCGATGAGCTTTCCCAGCACCTGGTACAGGGCGGCGCAGGAGGCCCCCATGGTCACCACCGGCAGCGAGCACACCAGCCACAGCACATTCAGAACGATCAGGCTCCAAACCCGCTCCATGCCCCGGGCAAAGGCCCCGTTGGGGTCAAAAAACGACTTCAGCAACGCTTATTCCCCCTTCAGCAGGTCCCGGAACCGGTGGGGCGTCTCCTGTCCCGCCAGCACCCGGGAGGCTCCGGCGGCCAGGGCCTCCATCTCGAACTCACCGGCCATAACCTCCACCGGCGCGATAAATCCTACCTTTTGGGTCAGGTAATCCGTCACGTACCGGGAGTGGGCAATGCCGCCGGTGAGGATGATGCGGTCAATGCGGCCGTCTGCGGCGGCGGCCAGGACCCCGATGGACTTGGCCGCGGTATACAGCATGGCGTCGTACACCATCCGGGCCTTCTCGTCCCCGGCGGCGATACGGCGCTCCACCTCCATGGCGTCGCTGGTGCCCAGGTGGGCCAGCAGGCCGCTTTTGCCCCGCACCAGCTTCATCATCTGCCCCCGGTCATACTTGCCGGAGTAGCAAAGCTTCACCAGCTGTTCGGCGGCAATGCCGCCGCTTCGCTCCGGGGCAAACAGCAGCTCGTCGTCCCGGACGTTGTCCACCATTTTCCCGCCGATGAACAGCCGCACCGACGCACCGCCGCCCAGGTGCAGCACGATCAGGCGGCACTGGTCAAAGGGCTTGTGCAGCACCGTCTCCGCGCAGCGGATGGCCATGGCCCGGGTGTTCAGGGCGTGGCCCATCATCCGCCGGGGCAGCTCGGGAATGCCGGTGATCCGGGCCATAGGCGGCATCTCGTCCACCGCCACGGGGTCGTATACATAGGCCGGGATGTGCAGCGGCTCCGCCAGGTCCCGGGCCATGACGCAGCCCAGGTTGGAGGCGTGTGCCCCCTGGGTGATGGCGGAGAGATAGCCGATCATGTCCTGGTCCACGGCGAAGGCCCCGCTGGGGCAGGCCGGCAGCATGCCGCCCCGGGCGCACACCGCGTCCAGCCGGGTCAGGTCGAACCCGGCCAGGGCCTGCTCCACGCACCGAAGGCGGAAGGGGGCCTGGTCCATGATGGCTCCAAAGGGGGCCAGCTCCTCCCCGCTGTGGCGGATGGTTTTCTGCAAAAGGGCCTTCTCCCCCTGAAACACGGCGATTTTGGTGGAGGTGGAACCGGGGTTGATCACAAGAATGCAATATTCCATACCCTTATGCCTCCTTCCGGTCCGGAAAGATCACCCCATTGCACCGCAGCAGCATCCGGAAGGGGTAGTCCCGGTCCAGATAGTTCCGGCAGTACCATTCGTAGGTGGCCTGGGGCAGGTGCACCAGCTCCGGCGCTTCGCAGCGGAAGGTCTCAAAGGTATGTTGGTCTCCGGACAGCAGCGCCGCCAGCAGCTCCAGCCGTCCCTCCTGCCGCAGGCGCTCCAGGCAGGCGTCCATCACCGCGGCGCAGACCCGCTCCTCGTTGTCGGCCCAAAGCTCCTTGTTGCCCAGCCAGAACAGAAATTCCTCCGGGTCCAGGTCCATTTTCGTGGTGATCTGGGACAGCTTGTAAAACCCCGCCCAGTCCCGGTCCCGCAGCACCTGGGTCAGATACTGCACCAGGCCGTCGTCCAGGGCCACGCAGTCCAGCAGCACCTGGAAGGCGTGCTTTCCGGCGTCCGGGTCCGGCTCCTGCGGCTGTTCCGGTTCCTCCGGGGCTGCATCCCCTTCCCCTGCCAGCTGGGTCAGGGACTCCGGGTCGAAGCTGTCGAACACCTCCTGGGGAATCTCCGTGCCGTCCTGGGCGGCGCACATCCGCACCAGGGTGGGGATGTCGCCGGCCTTCTGCATCAGCTCCAGGCTGCGGCGCATGGGGTCCGTCTCCGTCAGGGTCACCCCCTCCGGAGCGGCGCGTTTTCCGTCCATGATCTCGCCGATATATTGCATGCAATAATCCATCAAGGTCATAAAAAAGCTCCTCACTTTGCAGATATCTACCCCAGACTATACCATATCCGGGACGCTTTTGCAAGGCACAGGATCGCCCCGGCTTGTCCCGGCCCTGTCCCGGGATAAATCACCCCTGTCCCGGGACAGAAACTGTCCAAAAAGGGCGCTGCCCTTTTTGGACAAAAGGCTTGCAGTCTGCTGCGCGCATAATTTGTTCGCTGAAAGCGAACAAATTCCACACTTGCAGACTGAGAAGTATTTTTTGCCAGGTACACGC
>NZ_JAJEPW010000062.1:0-15525 GCF_020687045.1 Brotocaccenecus cirricatena | reverse complement strand
CCCCCGCAGCCCACCGGCTGCGGGGGTTCTGCCTATAGGGGGAAAGGAAATCAGTCAGCTTTCTTTCTGCGCAGGAGGACCATGTAGGCGGCCGTAGCGCCGCTGAACAGGGTCAGGGCCAGCCAACCGGCAGAGAAGCTGTCGCCGGTGGTGGGCTTGTCGTCCTGCTTGCCGTCGTCCGGCTGGTCGGGCTGGTCCGGCTGATCGGGCTGGCCGGGCTCAGGCTGGTCCGGAGTGGTGGGCTCGCTGTTCTTGTCATACTGAGCGGTGACAGTCAGGTCGCTGCGGACGTTGGTGAAGGCAGCGTCCCAGCCGGAGAAGGTATAGCCCTCGTGCTGGGGAGCCTGGGGGGCAGCGGCGTCCTTGCCGTAGGCCACGGTCTGGGTGTCCAGAGTCTCGCCGGTGATGCCGTCCACGAAGGTGACGGTGAAGGTGATGGGCTCGAACTCGGCCCGGATGGTGTGGCCGGTGGTCAGCTTGCTGAAGGTGTGGCTGCTGACAGCGCCCACGCTCTGGCCGTCGGCCACATACTGCTCCAGCAGGGTCTCGTGGTTGATATCCTTGTGGACCACCTTGTGGAAGATGGTGGCGGCGAGGGGATAGCCGCATCAGGTGGTTTCACCCTCCGGGGCCCACTGAGCGGCCAGGGCCGCGTCATAGTACACGGTCATGTCCGCCACCTTGCTGACGAACATCCTGGTGCTGACATTCTCCGGGGGATTGCCCAGGAAGTACACCTGCTCCAGGGCCTTGCAGTTGTCGTTCTCCCACAGGTTCTTGTAGGCGGCGGTGTACTCATTACCTGCGGCGGCCACCACAATGCCCGCCTTCTCCAGGTTGGAGTACACGTTCATGGTGGACAGCATGTCCGGGCGGCTGGTGAAGCCCGCCGGGGAGCCCAGGCTCAGGTTCACGGCGTCCACGCCCAGCTTCACGAGTCCTCCAGGGCGGCCAGGATGTCGTCCTCTGCCGCGCCGGTGGAGTTGTCGCCGAAGACCTTCATGACCACCAGCTGCGCCTGGGGCGCGACGCCGGAGATGGTGCCGTCGGCGGGATTGGCGATGGTTCCGGCCAGCAGGCTGAGGTTGACGCGGTTTTCGGTTCTATCCCTGCCGCCGGGGGCATACACTGCACCAAAAAGGGGGAATGCGCTATGACAGACAGACCGCGGCCCGCCCGGCGGCGCCGGACGCCGCCGCCTCCGCCCCGGGGCAAGCGGGAGCAGCCCGCCTCCCGGCGGGGGGACCGCCGCCTGGCCCAGCTGGCCGTCAGTGCGGTGCTGCTGCTGGCGGTGGTGGTGGTGAAGATCACGGCCCCGTCGGCTATGGACCGGTACCGGGACAGGCTGCTGAACCTGATGGCCGGGCAGACGGACTTCCGGGCGGCGTTTTCCGCCGTGGGCCGGGCGGTATCCGGCCAGGGCGCCGTGGGGAAGGCGCTGAACGACGCCTACACGGCGGTGTTCGGCCCCCAGGATACCGGGGGCACGGTCCCCCAGGACGCGGCGGACCCGGCGGCCTATACGGCGGAGAACACCCCCGGGGACGTGTGTCTGACCCAGCAGGTGCTGGGCTTTGCCTATGCCAATCCGCTGACCGGGCCGGTGACGGACCGGTTCGGCTATCGACAGGACCCCAACGGCGGCGGGCAGCAGTTCCACTACGGCCTGGACATCGCCGCCGATGAGGGGGCGGTGATCACGGCCTTTGCCGCCGGGACCGTCACGGCGGTGGGAGACAGCGCGGAGCTGGGCAATTATGTGACGGTGCAGCACCCCGGGGGCTTTGTCACCCTGTATGCCCATTGCAGCCGCATCAACGCCTCCTCCGGCCAGCAGGTGCGGCCCGGGGACCCCATCGCGGAGGTGGGCCACACCGGCAACGCCACCGGGCCCCATCTGCACTTCGAACTGATGAAAGACGGGGTGTATGTGAATCCCATCTATTACTATGCGGCCCCCTGAGCGGACCCGGATCCGGGTGTCGCCGGGGGCCCCGGCGCTGTTGGCGGTATTTGTGTGGCTGTCGTCGCCGGAGGTGCTGGGGGCGGTGCTGCTGGCGGCTCTGTGCCACGAGCTGGGCCACTATGCCGCCCTGCGCCGCCGGGGCGGCTGGGTCCGGGCAGTGCGCATCTCCGCCCTGGGGGCGGAGATGCAGGTGGCGGGGCGGATGAGCTACGGCGGCGAGCTGCTGGCGGCCGCCGCCGGACCGGCGGTGAATCTGGTGCTGGCGGCGGCGCTGGGACTTCTGGGCCGGTGGGGGGAGCCGCTGTATCTGCTGGCCGGGGCCCAGGCGGTGCTGGGCTGCTTCAACCTGCTGCCCATCCTGCCTCTGGACGGCGGGCGGATGCTGTGGCTGGCCCTGTGCTGGGGGACGGACCCGTTTCTGGCGGATCGGGTGACCCAGGCCGTCAGCCTGGCGGCGGCGGGCCTGCTGACCGTTGCCGGTGCGGCCCTGGCCCGGCGCAGTCCCTTTCTGCTGTGGACGGCGGCGGCTCTGCTGGTCTGCGCGGCGGCGCCGTGTATAAAACGGCGGAGATCGGTCTATGCTTCCCATAAAGGAAGGTGAAGCGCATGAGCGACAGAAAATGGCGCACCTGGGAGGTCCTGGGGCTGATATTCGTGCTGGCGGCGGGGAATCTGCTGCACTTTATATATGATTGGTCCGGGCAAAGCCCGGTGGTGGGGGCCTTGGCCTCCGTCAACGAGTCCACCTGGGAGCATATGAAGCTGCTGACCACCCCCTGGGTCCTGTGGAGCATCGTGGAGTTTGCCGCCCTGCGGCGCACCGGCCTGCCGGTGCTGACGGCCCGGGCGGCGGGCCTGCTGGCAGGGCTGGCGGCTATCCCGCTGCTGTTTTACGGGTATCAGGGGGTTCTGGGCCGGGACATCATGTGGCTGGACGTGGCCATTTTCCAGATAGCCGTGCTGCTGGGCTTCTGGGTGACCTGGGCCATGCTGCGCCGCCGGGCCCTGGCGTCCCCGGTGTGGCAAGTGGCCGGGGCGGCGGTGCTGGCAGCGGTATGGGCGGCGTTTATCCTATGGACCTTCGCCCCGCCAGACCTGCCGCTGTTCGCGGACCCGGAGACGGGCCTGCGGGGAATCCGATAGGGTTCTTTTCCCCCGCCCCGGCGCATAGGGTAGGGCCGGAGGTGGGGGAAATTGAGGCGCTATATCCTGGGATTTTTCACGGCGGCGGCAGCGGCGGCGGCGCTGTGGCTGCTGCACAGGACCTTTCCGTGTCCGCTGACGGCCCTGCTGGCTCCGGCCAACGGCAGTCCCTGGGAAATGGGGAAGCTGCTGTTCTGGCCGTATCTTCCGGCGGCTCTGGTGATCTGGCGGCTGGGCCCAGAGGGGGGCTGCCGGGGCGGGCACTGCCTGCTGCTGGCGGCGATGCCCCTGTGCATGGCGGGGCTGTGCTGGCTGCTGCCGGGCCGGTGGCTGCGGCTGTGGAGCCTGGTGCTGGCCGGGGGACTGACCCTCCACGGCACGGTGCTGTCCCGGCGGGTCCCCGGCGGGGAGCTGGTGTGGTATGTGCTGGCCATCCTGGTGGGGATCGCCTATCTCCTGCTGACGGTGGGCGCTCCGGACATCGGGCCCTTTGCCGACCCGGCGGCTGCGGCCATGGGGACCATCCCTTTCTGAAAAACTTTGTGATTTTTTTGACCAACTGTTGCATATGCCGCAGAAATGCGGCGCGAAACCTGTTATAATACGACTATACCAAACGAGGAGGCGCTGCATATGGCGATTTTGCATGTGAACGAGAGCGAATTTGACCGGGAGGTCCTGCAGGATAGCGGCACGGTGCTGGTGGACTTCTGGGCCACCTGGTGCGGCCCCTGCCGGATGCTGGCCCCGATTCTGGAGGAGCTGTCCGGCCAGCACCCGGAGCTGAAGATCGTCAAGGTGGACGTGGACGAAAACCGGGACCTGGCTTTGCAGTACGGCATCGAGAGCATCCCCACCCTGCTGGTGTTCAAGGGCGGCCAGATGGCGGACCGGTCCGTGGGCCTGGTATCGCCCCAGGAGATCCTGGACCTGGTGAAATAAACGCAAAAGCAAAATACAGGGACCTGCGATTTTCGCAGGTCCCTGTATTTTGTTATAGCCGTGTGTTTTCCGCCGCCTGGATGGTGTGCTTGCAGAGGACGGCGGAGGTGACGGAGCCTACGCCGCCGGGAACCGGGGTCAGGGCCACGTCCAGTCCGGCGGCCTCCGCCGCCACATCGCCGCAGAGGGTTCCGTCCGGCCCGGGATGGACGCCCACGTCCAGCACCGTCTGCCCCGGACGGAGACAGTCCACCGTGATGAGGCCCGGCCGTCCGGCGGCGGCAATGACGATGTCCGCGTCCCGGGACAGGGCCGGGATATGGCGGGTGCCGGTGTGGCACACGGTAACGGTGGCGTTGCGGCGCTGGAGCAGCAGGGCGGCGGGCTGCCCCACCACCAGGCTGCGGCCGATGACCACCGCCCGGCGGCCCGCCGGGTCCACGCCGTAATAGTCCAGCAGCTCCAGGCAGGCCTGGGCCGTGCAGGGGGCGAAGCCGCCCCGGCCGGTCAGCAGTCCCGCCAGGGAGCCGGGGGTCATGCCGTCCACGTCCTTGTCCGGGGACAGAAGCCGCCCGGCGGCTTCCTCCGCCGCCTTGTCCGCCAGGGGACGCAGCAGCAGGCAGCCGTGGATGGCGGGATCGTCGTTCACGGATCGGATGACCTCCGGCAGGGAGGCGGCGTCATCCAGGGGGATGCGGCGCAGGTCGATGCCGCACTTGGCGCAGCGGGAGGCTGCGCCCTTTTCATAGGCCAGGCCGCCGGGGTCCCGGCCCACCCGGATGATGGCCAGGGTGGGGACCACGCCCCGCTGCCGCAGGGCGTCGGACCGGGCTTTCAGGTCCTGGGTCAGGCGCTCCGCCACGGGAGCGCCCGGCAGAAATTCAGCCATAGGGGTTCACCTCGCTTCGCTTATTCCCCGGAAAACCGGAGAATGTCCCGGGAGACCGGGGTGTAGAACAGCTTTTCCGCCTGGGCGAAGTCCCGGGTCTGGCCCAGGATCCACATGAGCTTGCACACAGCGGACTCGGTGGTCATGTCATAGGCTTCCAGCACCTGGAGGGTGTGCTTCAGGTGGCCGCCCACATGGTATACCGTCAGGTCGCTGCCCTCGTTGGGCACCTGGGTGGTCATGACGATGAGCTTGCCCGCCTCCGCCGCCTGGCGGACCACATCGTAAAACCCGTCGTATTCCGGCAGGCCGCCTACGCCGAAGCCTTCGATGACCAGGCCGTCATAGTGATCGGCCATAAAGGCCAGCAGCTCCCGCCGGGTGCCGGGAATCAGCTTCAGCAGGCCCACACTGCCGTCCAGGGCATCGTAAAACCGGGGGGCGGGGCGGCTGCCGGTGGTGATATATTGCAGCAGGCGCTCGTCCTGGATCAGGGCCAGCTCCGGATAGTTGACGCTGGAAAAGGCCTGGAAGCTCTTGGAGAAGGTCTTGCGGGCACGGGTGCCCAGAATGACCTTGCCGTTGAACACGATCTGCACCCCGCCGCAGCCCCGGCAGGCATACAGGAACGCGTCGGTGAGGTTGCGCTTGGAGTCGGTGCCGTCGTACCAGATGGGCTTCTGGGCCCCGGTGAGGACGATGGGCTTGGGACAGTCCTGGATGAGATAGCTCAGGGCCGCCGCCGTGTAGGCCATGGTGTCGGTGCCGTGGCTGATGACGAAGCCGTCATACTGGTCGTACCGCTCCCGGATGGCCCGGGCCAGGCCCAGCCAGTGACAGGGGCGGATGTTGGTGCTGTCCAGGCTGTACAGCTGCAGGCAGTCCACCCGGCACAGCTGGGCCACCCGGGGTGTATCCTGCAAAAGGCGGCTGGGGTCCAGCTCGGGAGCAAGACCCTCCGCCGTCTGGCCGGAGGCGATGGTGCCGCCGGTGCCGATCATGAGGATGTTTTTCATATCAAAGCTCCTTGTTGTCCATGGCGGCCAGGCCGAAGCGCACCGCCTGCTCGATTTCCTTCTGCCGCCGGGGGTCGGCGGCGTCATATTCCTGGCGCAGCCGGCGCAGAAACAGGCCCCGCAGGGTATCATCGCCGCAGCGGTCCCACAGGTCCCGGCGCAGCCGGGTGTCGTCCGCCAGCTCCAGCTGGAAGAAGCCGCCGGACAGGGCCTGCTCCAGGGCGGGCAGGGTCAGCGGCTCCGCCGTTTCGCCGGTCAGGCGGATGCGGTAGATGTCCTGGGAGGTGTCCGGCGGCAGACGGCGGCGGATGGCCTCCAGGGCGTCCCCCTGGGACACGTCCACGGTGAGGATCTCATAGCGGCGGCGGGCAAAGGGGACAAACTGCATATCCACCCGGCCCGGCTCCACGTCGCCGAACAGGAAGCCCCGGTCGCCGGTCTCGTCAAAGCCCCGGCCCTGGGGACAGCCGGGATAGGCCCACACGGTGCTCCCGGCCCGGTTCATGGCCGAGGGGGCGTGGACATGGCCCAGGGCCAGATAGTCCAGGCCCGTGGAGGCGATCTCCTCCGGGGCGATGGGGCGGTAGCGGCCCTCCCGGCTGCCCACGTCCCCGTGGAGGACCATGATGCGGGCGCTGCCGTCAGGCTGGGCATAAAAGCCCCGCAGGCCGCTTTCCGCCTCCTCCGGGGCGGTGAAGGCCGCGCCGTATACGGTGCAGCCCAGCTCCGGCAGCACCAGGCGCTCCATGCCCCGGCCCAGGAAGATGCGGACATTCTCCGGCCAGATGGGCTGGCGGTAGGGACTGGCGGCGGAGAGCCAGTCGTGATTTCCCGGTGCGATGACCACCGTGCCCCGAAAGCGGGACAGGGCCTGGGCCAGCATCTGGGCCGTCTGACTGTACAGCCGGTCGGAGTCGAACAGGTCCCCGGCCAGCAGCATCAGCTGGGCTCCGTGGTCGTTGGCCCAGTCCACCAGGCGGCCGGGCAGCTCCCGGCTCTCCTGCCGCCGCAGACGGGCCTGCTCCTCCGGCAGGGAGCGGAAGGCACTGTCCAGGTGGAAATCCGCCGCATGAAGCACCTTAGCCATCCGTCTCCTCCTGCCAGCCCTTGCACACGTCCACCCAGGAGACAAAATTGGTCCCGCAGCAGCGCTCCAGCTGGTCACAGGTCAGCTCGATGGCGCTGGCGGCGCTGCCCACGGCGGGAAACACCGTGTCAAACCGCCGCAGGGACAGATCCAGGTAGGTTTTCACGTCCTCCGGCAGGGCGAAGGGGCACACACCGCCTACGGCGTGGCCGATGCGCTCCACCGCCTCCTCCGGGGTGAGCATTTTGGCCTTCATGCCGAAAAGGTGCTTATACTTGCTGTTGTCGATCTTGGCGTCGCCGGCGGCCACCACCAGAATGGGGTCCTCCCCCAGCTTGAAGCTCAGGGTCTTGGCGATGCGGGCGGGCTCCACCCCCACGGCCACGGCGGCCAGCTCCACGGTGGCGCTGGACACATCGAACTCCCGGATGCGGTCCGACACGCCGAAATGCTCCAGATAGGCCCGGACTTTTTCCACAGACATGATACGGTTCCTCCTCTGTATTTATCGGATGTCCACCCGCTCCACGGCGGTGCACAGACCGGTGGCGCTGTCCAGGGTGAACAGGGCTCCCTGGGCCTTGCAGGGCCCCTCCGCCGGGCGGTAGCGGCCCGGCAGGCCCCCCAGAAACGACTCCACCGACTGGTCCGGGCGGATGCCCAGAACGGACTCCACCGCACCGGTCATGCCCAGGTCCGTGATATAGCCGGTGCCCTGGGGGAACACCCGCTCATCGGCGGTGGGCACATGGGTGTGGGTGCCCCACAGGGCGGAGACCCGGCCGTCCAGATAATAGGCCATGGCTAGCTTCTCGCTGGTGGCCTGGGCGTGAAAGTCCACCAGGGTGAAGGTGGGCTTGTCCCCGGCCTTCAGCAGGCGGTCCGCCGTGGTGAAGGGGTTGTCGCTGCCCCAGGCCAGGTCGCACCGGCCGATGAGCACCATCACCGCCACCTGCACCCGGCCCAGGTCATAGACCCCGTAGCCCCGGCCCGGAGTGCGGGGGGAGAAGTTGGCAGGGCGGAGAATGTAGCGGTTCTCCTCCAGATAATCGGTGATCTGCATTTTGCCCCAGGTGTGGTTGCCCAGGGTGATGACGTCGGCCCCGGCGGCAAACAGGTCGTCGGCCTGCTGGGGGGTCAGGCCGGTGCCGGAGATGTTCTCGCCGTTGATAACGGTGAAGTCCACGCCCTTCATTTTTTTAAAGCCCGGCAGATGGCGGCGCAGGTGGGCGGTACCCTCCTCGCTGGTGACGTCGCCGATGGCCAAAACGCGAAATTCCATGTTTTTCTCCTTTTTATACCACTTTATACCACCTGGAACAGGTAGAATTTCAGATAGCTGGTCTCCTCCACGCCCCAGAGGATGGGGTGGTCGGCGGACTGCTGCCGGGCCTCGATCTGCCGCAGCTGGACCCCGGCGTCCCGGGCGGCGGCGTGGAGCATTTTCCGGAACAGCTCCTCGGTGGCGAAGTGACTGCACGAGCAGGTGGCCAGGTATCCGCCCCGGGGCAGCAGCCGCATGGCCCGGTAGTTGATCTCCTTATATCCGGCCATGGCCCGCCGGGTGGTCTGGCGGCTTTTGGTGAAGGCCGGAGGGTCCAGGATGATGAAGTCATACTGCCCCTTCTGCAATTGGGGCAGCAGGTCGAACACGTTGGCGGCCACGCAGTCCACCACCTGGGACAGGCCGTTGCGCGCCGCGTTTTCCCGGGCACATTCCACGGCGAACTCCGACACGTCCACGGCGGTGACGCGGGCCGCGCCGCCCCGGGCGGCGTTCAGGGCGAAGGAGCCGGTGTGGGTGAAGCAGTCCAGCACCGTTTTGCCCCGGGCCAGCCGGGCCACCGCCTGGCGGTTGTACTTCTGGTCCAGGAAGAAGCCGGTTTTCTGGCCGTTTTCAAAGTCCACGGTGTAGCGGATGCCGTTTTCCACAATGTCCGTGCGGGTGAAGTCCGGCAGAGGCTCCCCGGCCAGGGGATACCAGCCCTTGCCCTGGGCCATGCCCTCCTTGTCCCGCAGGGCAACGTCGTTGCGCTCATATATCCCGGCGATGTCCTGGCCGTCGGCCCGCAGGACCCGGACCAGCTGGGAGAAGATCACGTCCTTCACCCGGTCCAGCCCCAGGCACAGCACCTGGGCCACCAGCACCGGGCCAAAGCGGTCCACAGTCAGGCCCGGGAAATGGTCCGCCTCGCCGAAGATCACCCGGCAGCAGGTCAGCTCCTCCGGGGCCATGACGGTCTTGCGGTAGTCCCAGGCGTATTTCACCCGCCGGGCCCAGAAGTCCGGGTCGAACCGGTCGTTGGGGTTGCGGGACAGAAGCCGCACCCGGATCAGGGAGCGGCTGTTGTAAAATCCGGCGCCCAGCCAGCTGCCCCGGCGGCTTACCACGTCCACCAGGTCGCCGTCGGCAGGCGCGCCGGAAACGGAGGTGACCTCCCCCTCGTACACCCAGGGATGGCCGCCGGTCAGGGCCGCCTCCCCCTTGGGAGTGATGGCGATCTGGGGATAGGGTCGTTCAGCTTTCATAATGGGCACCGTCCTTTTGTCGTATGGAACCATTGTATCACATGCGCCGGGGAATTACCAGTGCGCAGAGCCGGTATTTTGGCATAGAATGACCAGGAAAGGAGAATGCCCATGCCGAAAATTTATCTGAGTCCTTCCACCCAGGAATATAACCCCTATGTCACCGGGAATGGGTCGGAGGAATATTTCATGAATCTGGTGGCCGACGCCATGGAGCCGTATCTGCTGGCCAACGGCATCCAGTTTTCCCGGAACACCCCGGATATGACCGCCGCGTCCTCCATTCGCCAGGCAAACCGCGGGGACTACGACTTTTACCTGGCTCTGCACTCCAACGCCTCCGGCCCCGGCAGCGAGGGGCAGAACCGGGGGATCATCGCCTTTTATTACCCCACCAGCCGGAACGGCCGCCGGGGGGCGGAGATCATCGCCCGGAATCTGCAGGAGATTTACCCCCTGCCGGAGCGGGTGGTGACCCGGTCCACCACCAGCCTGGGGGAGGTGCGCCAGCCCCGGGCCCCGGCGGTGCTGGTGGAGATCGGGTATCACGACAATGAGGCCGACGCCCGCTGGATCGAAAGCCACATCGACGCCATCGGCCAGAGCCTGGCCATGAGCATGGCGGAGTATTTCGGCCTGCCCTTCACCTATCCCGGCCCCAGCCAGCCCGGCGTCATCGCCACGGAGTCCGGCGGGCCGGTGAACCTGCGGGGGGAGCCGTCGGTGTCGGGGCAGGTGCTGGCCCGGATCCCCAGCGGGGAGACGGTGACGGTGTTCGGCCAGTACCGGGGGTGGTATGTGGTGCTGTATGACGACATTCTGGGCTACGTCAGCGCCCCATATGTGCAGATTTAGACACCTGAGCGAAAAAATAGCAGGGAACATGCGAATATGCTCTTGACAGTTTTGTGCAATCCGATTAAAATTAATGAAGATTATCATCGGGGGGACAGGGGATTCTCCCGGTTATTATCTGCCAGGAACGGAGTCATCCGTTTGCATACACAAATTATGAATAGGAGGAACACCAACCATGACACCTACCGGTTGGATCGTGGCGGCGGCCGCCTTTGTTGCGGCGGCAGTGCTGTTTTTCCTCCTCGGTATTCGCTATCGCAAGCGCGTGGCCGAAAAGGAGATCTCCAGCGCGGAGGAGGAGGCCACCCGCATCATCAACGAAGCCATCAAGAGCTCTGAAAGCAAGAAAAGAGAGGCCCTTGTGGAGGCCAAGGAAGAGATTCTGAAGTCCCGCAGCGAGTACGAGAAGGAAGTGAAGGAGCGGCGGGCCGACCTGCAGAAGCAGGAGCGGCGCCTGCAGCAAAAGGAAGAAAACCTCGATCACAAGATGGACGCCATCGAGAAGAAAGAGGAGGCGCTGGCAGCCAAGCATGCCGCCGCCGACAAGGCAAACGAAGAAATTCAGATCATCAAGCGCAGCCAGACCGAGATGCTGGAGCGCATCTCCGGCTTCACCGCCGACCAGGCCAAGGATTACCTTATCGCCCAGGTGGAGTCCGAAGTGACCCACGAAACGGCCCTGAAAATCAAGGAGATCGAGGCCCGGGCCAAGGACGAGGCCGACAGCCGCGCCCGGGAAATCGTGGCCACCGCCATCCAGCGCTGCGCCGCCGACCATGTGGCCGAGATCACCGTCAGTGTGGTTCCCCTGCCCAATGACGAGATGAAAGGCCGCATCATCGGCCGCGAGGGCCGCAACATCCGCACCCTGGAGACCCTGACCGGGGCGGACCTGATCATCGACGACACACCGGAGGCCATTACGGTCTCCTGCTTCGAGCCCGTCCGGCGGGAGATCGCCCGGCTGGCTCTGGAAAAGCTCATTGCCGACGGCCGCATCCACCCCACCCACATTGAGGAGATGGTGGAGAAGGCCCGCCGGGAGGTGGAGGCCACCATCCGGGCCGAGGGCGAGCGCGCCGTGCTGGAAACCGGCGTCCGGGGCCTGCACCCGGAGCTGCAGAAGATGCTGGGCCGCCTGCGCTACCGCACCAGCTATGGTCAGAACGTGCTGCAGCATTCCATCGAGGTCAGCCACATCGCCGGCCTCATGGCCGCGGAGCTGGGGGCCGATGTGCAGGCCGCCAAGCGGGCGGGCCTGCTGCACGATATCGGCAAGGCCGTGGACCACGAGATGGAGGGCACCCATGTGGCCCTGGGCGTGGAGTTCTGCCGGAAGTACCGGGAGAAGGAGGACATCATCCACGCCATCCAGGCACACCACAACGACGTGGAGTGCAAGACCCTGGTGGCCTGCCTGGTCCAGGCGGCCGACGCCATTTCCGCTGCGCGCCCCGGCGCCCGGCGGGAGAATCTGGAGAACTATATCAAGCGCCTGGAGAAGCTGGAGGAGATCACCGGCAGCTATCCCGGCGTGGAAAAGAGCTACGCCATCCAGGCCGGCCGCGAGGTCCGCGTGATGGTGAAGCCCGAGCAGGTATCCGAGGACCAGATGGTCATTCTGGCCCGGGAGCTTGCCAAGCGCATCGAAAACGAGCTGGAGTACCCCGGACAGATCAAGGTCCATGTCCTGCGGGAAACCAAGGTCGTGGAATACGCCAAGTAAATACACCGCTGATCAGGCCGCAGAGTTCCCCGCTCTGCGGTCTGATTTTCGTTAAGCAGCCATAAAGATTCCGGAAATGCCGGGGAGAGGCCGTTAATTCAAAGGAATTTGTTGCATAAAGGACCGGAATATGATATACTGAACCATCAGGCTGTAAACCTGCCTGAAATTTCATTACAGAAAGCTGAGTTGGTAACCTTTCTATGGACAGTAGTACTGTCGCAATGCTGGCGGCGCTGGTGGCGCTGGTCGCCCTATCCGCCTACTTCTCCGCCACGGAGACCGCTTTTACATCCCTGAACCGCATCCGCCTGAAAACCCGGGCCGACGACGGCGACAAGCGCGCCGCCCGGACCCTGGCCCTGGCAGCCGATTTCGACCGGCTGCTCTCCACCCTCCTCATCGGCAACAACATCGTCAACAACGTGGCCACCACCATCGGCGCCGTGCTGTTTATCCAGCTCATCGGCCCGGGGAAGGGCCCCACGGTGTCCGCCACGGTGCTGACCATCGTGATCCTGATCTTTGGCGAGGTGACCCCCAAGAGTCTGGCCAAGGAGCGGCCGGAGGCCTGGGCCATCGTCGCCACGCCGCTGCTGCGGGTGATGGCGGTGGTGCTGACGCCGGTGAACTTCCTGTTCACCCAGTGGAAGAAGCTGCTGCGGGTGCTGCTGCGGCACCAGGACGACGACGGCATCACCGAGGAGGAGCTGATGGGCATGGTGGACCAGGCCGAAACCGAGGGAAGCCTGGACCAGCACGAAAGCGATCTCATCCGCAACGCCATCGAGTTCAACGACATGGAGGTTTCCGAGATCCTCACCCCCCGGGTGGACCTGGAGGCCCTGGCGGACACCGCTACCATGGAGGAGGCGGCGGCCATGTACGCAGACAGCGGGTTCTCCCGGCTGCCGATCTATCACGACAGTATTGACAATATCATCGGTGTCCTGCACGAGAAGGACTTCTACGCCGCCTATTGCCGGGGCGTCAAGCGCCTGTCGGAGCTGAAGAGCTCCGTGCTGTACACCACGGAAACCGCCCGGATATCGGACCTGCTGCGGCAGCTGCAGCAGAACAAGGTCCATATGGCGGTGGTGGTGGACGAATACGGCGGCACCCAGGGCATCGTCACCATGGAGGACATCATGGAGGAGCTGGTGGGCGAGATATGGGATGAGCACGACGAGGTCATCGAGGAGTTCCGCAAGCAGTCCGACGGCAGCTATCTGGTGGCCTGCTCGGCGGACCTGGACGATCTGTACGACCTGTTTGACATGAAGCCCAGCGAGGAGTATGACGCCTCGTCGGTGTCCGGCTGGGTCATGGAGGAGATCGGGCGGGTACCCGACGTAGGCGACCGGTTCCAGGCCGACGGCCTGGACGTGTGCGTCACCCGGGTGGAGCACCGGCGGGTCATGGAGATCCGGGTGCGGCCCCTGCCGCCGGAGAAGGAGGAGCCGGAAAAGGCCCACGCCCACAGCGGCACATAACATAGAATAGAATAACAAGTCCCCGGCGCGTCTGCGCCGGGGACTTGCTATTCTATCCAAAATGGGCGAAGCCCATTTTGGACAAAAGGCTTGCAGTCTGCCGCGCGTATAATTTGTTCTCCATAGGCGAACAAATTCCACACTTGCAGACTGAGAAGTATTTTTTGCCAGGTACACGCCCCGGCAAAAAATGATCTTAATTGATTTGCCGCCTGCGGGCGGCAAACTCTGCGAGGCTTTTTGACAGATTGGCAAGGTGCCGGGGACTTGCTTTGCAATTTGTACCAATTACTCGAAGCTCTCGGGATAGAACATCAGGGCCTCGTTGAACCGGAGGATGGAGTCGTCGTCGATGGACCATTTGCCGTCGTCGGTTTTGCTGACGGCCATCTGGATGGTGACGGGGTCCAGGGTGTCCGGCCCGTCCTTCACGGACACCCGGCAGGCGTTGTGGATGCCGGTGGCCCAGGTCTCCTCGTACTGGATGTACTCCTCGTCGGACATGGCGTTGAGCTGTTCATCGGTCAGCTCGCCATAGGTGTTGAAGAAGGTCATCAGACCGATGCCCAGGTTGTCGTATACCTGGGCGGGGAAGTTCAGGGGCGTTAAGGTGACGTCCACCAGGAAGTGGCTGTCGTCCACCTGGCTGGCGGCGCCGATGGTGTAGTCCGCCTTGGCATAGACCTGCTTCATGATGTCGATAAAGCGGTCGGCCTGGTTGTTGTTGACGTCGTTGATCTCGAAGGCGGCCATAATGGCCTGGGCCTGGAGGGCCATGTTCTCCTCGTAATAGGGGAGGCAGTCCTCCTGGGTGCTGTTTACCAGCTTCAGATAGTTCTCGTCGCAGACGCCCTTATACAGCAGGTCCATGTTCCCCTGGACCAGGATGGGGGCGGCGGTTTCCCACAGCTTGGACTCCACCTTTTCCTGCAGTCCGCCGCAGGCCGTCAGCGCCAGCAGGGAACACAGGGCCAGCACTGCGGCGGCGATGCGCTTGATATGCTTCATGGGGTCGCTCCTTTTCTCTCTCTTGATAATTCCTTTATATCATAAATGGAAGAATAAGGCAAGAAAAGAATGAAATTTGGCCCTGTGCGCGGGGCACCGGGGACGCCGCCTCCTACGGAGGGAGTGCCCGGAGGCGGAAAAACCGGCAAAAAGTGAAACCATCCCCTTTCCGACCGGCGGGAGGGGATGGGGTTATTTCATTTCCTGGACCAGCTGGGCCAGTGTTATCTGGCGGCAGGCGGATATGGTCTGGGGTCGTCCGTCCGGGAAAGCAGATAGTCTGTGCTAGTGTGATATAGCTCTGCCAGCCGAATGAGCACCTCTGTGGGAATGTCTCGTTTGCCCGTTTCATAGTTGGAGTAGCAGACCTGTGAGCACTGGAGATATTCGGCCAGGTCCCGCTGATACAGGTCGTGGTCCTCCCGCATATCCCGGATTCGTCTATACATCTTCTTCCCTCCTGATGAAAGCTAAAAAAAGTATAGACAAAACAAAATGTTATATTGCATTATAAAACAAAATGTTATATAATCGAGACAGAGAAAACCACACATCGAATGATAAGGGGAGATTCACATGATTTGGGTTATTATCATAGCCAGCGTCGGAGGATTGCTTCTACTGGCTATCGCAAGAGCACTACACGAAGACCCTCCGCCTAGCGGAAACGCATCCTCGGCGGATTATCTGGAAGCCATGCAGAAAAAACAAAAAGAACAAAACGAACAAAAAGAACAGGAGACTCTTGCAAGAAAAAGAGCAGAGCAAAGGTCTCTGGAGGATAAGTACGCCAACAGCCCCCTGACCCGGGAGATCATCCAGACCATTCGCGGCGGGTCAAACAATCTGCCGGAGGAGATCGTTGTCT
>NZ_JAJEPW010000061.1:0-15648 GCF_020687045.1 Brotocaccenecus cirricatena | reverse complement strand
TGCGTACTTCATTAGGGATTGCCTGTAGGCCATGTCCTGTGTTATACTCTTACTCATGAGGAATATGGTCTCCTTTCGGAAAGTTTTGTGTGGTAGCTTAACTTTAACACATGAAGCCCTATTCCTCATACCCTTTTTATTCAATTGTCCAAGATGTATTGTAGTCCTACAAAATCGGGGGCGGATTTTTGCCGGAAATGGTTGCAAATGGCGGGGAAATGTGATAAAATTGCGTGGTTCCAATGGAATACGGAGATGTACCCAAGTGGTTGAAGGGTCCGGATTCGAAATCGTGTGGAGCGTTTGGCTTTCCGTCCTCGGAAATCCTTGATATTTGGTGCTTTTTAGACTATGCTGTGTCCAGCAGACTTGACTCTATCTACGCATTTTCTATGCTTTGTGCAGAGTAGTGAGTGCGAGTGGATTGCGGTTTTAAGGGTCACGAGAGGAACGCATCAATTTTCATTGGATTCCCTCTCCAAATGGCTCGAAATCCTCCGCGGCTTAGGCTTTTTCGTCCACCCGTTTCCCTTTGTTTTCAAGGGTTTTCGCGGGTTCTAAAAACTAAATATTTCGCTGTTCTAACACGCCGTTCTAACATTTTGGTTTTCCCTCTTTTTTGAGGTTCAAGATGTTCTGACCGTGTTTGACATACACGGAGAGGTATCGAAGTGGTCATAACGGGGCTGACTCGAAATCAGTTTGCGAGCAATCGCACATGGGTTCGAATCCCATCCTCTCCGCCAAAAAAGTCCAGTAAACTCAAGGGTTTGCTGGACTTTCCTTTTTCGTCCGACTCCTTGAATTTTCCGATTTTCGCGTTGGAACAGCGTTAGAATTGGCCGTTTTTGCGTTAGAACAGCGTGTTTTTTTAGTCAAAAAACGGGGTTCAAATCCGGTTCTGTTATTTTGCCCTGCTCGGTTACATTTTCCCAGCGGCTCCCGAAATCATCTGACCTCGGAAGAAGCATTCCCTGCTCCATGGCCTGCGCCGAGGATATTTTGGATCTGTAGTCGAGATGGGCATAAATATTAGCGGTCGTGCTGAAATCCGAGTGGCCGAGCCATTCCTGGATTTGCTTCAGCGGCACGCCGTTAGCCAGCAGCAAGCTGGCGCAGCTATGGCGAAGATCATGAAACCGCATCTTCGGCATCCCGTGTTTTGCTATGTACTTAGGAAAGTACTCCGTCAAATAGTTCGGGCGCATGCGCTCTCCCAGCTCGTTCACAAAGACATAACCGTCGTAATCGTAGTTATAGCAATTGCCGCAAACCTTCTTGTTTAGCTCCTGAGCCTCTTTTACCTTTTGAAAGTAGTCGCGGAAGCTCCCCACCAAGGGAAGCGTTCTCAGGCTCGATTTGGTCTTAGCAGAATCCTGCTCGATAATTTTCATGGTGCCGTCAATCGTTGCCTCAGTGACTGTTCGTTTGATGGTCAGCGTTCCGCGATTGAAATCGATCGCATCCCACTTTAGCCCGAGCACCTCGCCACGGCGTAGTCCATAAAACGCAGCAACTAAAACCGGAAGCTCCAGCCGCGTTCCCTTGACAATCTCGAACAACTTCTGCATTTGCTCCGCATCAAGGAATGTCGGCTGAAACGAGTTCTTCCTCGGCCTATCCACCTTCATTGCAACATTCTGCGGTACCATGTCGGTTTTCATCGCATACTTCAAGGCCTGATAAATCACCGCATGATAGTGGATAACGGAATTCGGCGTGACGGTTTTCAGCTTCTCCGTATAAAACTGTTGGATGTGCCGAGCCTCTAGTTCTTTCAAGGTTAGCTCCTTTTTGCGGAAATACGGGCCAATCGTGCTTTTGACCATTCCTTGATACGAGCCGAATGTTGCGGGCTTGATTCTCGCTCTGACAATCTCAAGCCATTGATCCAAATAGTCTGCAAAGAGCATATTCGAGCTTAGTTCTCCGGCAACCCGAGGAATCTCAAATTCGCTGCGAATACGAATAAGCTCCTGTTCTGCCCGGCGCTTATTACCTTTTTGGGGCAATCCTGTCGATACCCATTTTTGATGGCGCTTTCCTGCTGCGTCCTGATAGCTGAGAACGGCATAATAGTAGCCGTTCTTCAGCGCAAGAGTTCCTGATACCATTTTTATTACCTCCGGAATCATTGAATTGTATACAGGCATCTCCCACCGACATCTATATTTTATTCGGTCGGTGGGAGATACTCAAATATGCGATCATCAAATCAGAGTTCAAATCGCACTTTTTCCCTGATCCATGACATACTCAATGACATTGACCTTGGGTATCCGGAAAGCATTTCCGATTTTCAGGCCTCTGATATACCCATCATTGATCAAGTCATAGGCAAGATGGCGGCTGATACCAAGCATCGATTGGAGCTGAGTGATGTTCACAATGTCCGGATACTCCGGAAACATCATCAGGTACAGTTCTCTCAGCTCAGACTTTTTCATTGCCATTCGTCTGCCACCTCATCTTTCTTTTCCGCTTTGGAGTAGATGATGAAATCGTACCCGTTGCGATAATTACAGAAATCACAGCGTTCTTTTGCTTGTCCGTGATTCTCCCGCACGATCTTATAGATTCCTGTGTCGAGGAACTGACCAAGGCAAACCGGGCAAAGGTACAAATACATCGGTCTATTCAAAACGGAGTTCTTCTCGCTCAAATGGTTCATATTCTGCTGCTCCTTTGTTTTCGAAATAATCCCTTCACTTGGTAGGCAACGAAAACAGGCAAAAATTAACCCCCATACAGAAGTTTTTTGAGTTTTGCGATCTTTTTGCAGATCGCGGCGGGGGCAATGCCGCGAATTTCTGCAACCTCCCGCTGTGAATAGCCTTCAAATGCGATCAGCGTCAGCAGGTCTATATCTCTTTCGGGCAGAGAAATAATCTTCCGATATAATTCGTCATTCTCCATTTCATCAACCCACGCAAAGCGGGGGTCACTTTGGAAAGAATACTTGTCGCACACAGAAAGCGCGCTGGAGAACTTTTTTAATAGGGCAGACATAGATTCACCCTGTTCGATTCCGTCGTCACAGGAGCTTTCTGAGAGGGGCTGTGTGCGCTGGAACTCCGTCCTGTTTTTCCTGAACACATTCAGGTCGAACGCATAGATATCCTGAATATCCTCTTCGCTCATGCCGGCAGCTTTATATTCGCTGTAGAGCTTCTTCCACTCCTCGGTGAACTTTCTCTTTTCGAGTCCATAATTAAATCCCATTTGTCGTAATCTCCTTTGAATTTTTGAATTTGGGTGAAAGTCAAAAATTCAGAGATCACGGGTATTCAGCGATATAGCAGAGCCACTGGTCGCACATAAAAAGTCCTTTCCGCCTGCTGCGGTCCAAAGGACACAACTACGCTGGCGAAAAGGACTCCCGATGCTGCCTGCCTGAAAAAGGGCGCAGAAATCTAAGGGTACCCATACTGCTTTTTCAAATAGATTTGAAACCAGCGTATTTGTATCCTTGGCCCTTGTACTTCAGGCTGCGAATATGTATTTGTGATGTCGGTGAAAAACAAAAAAAGGCCACCGACAAGGCAGACCTATAGATAGAACTATAGTGTCTTACCTTGCCGGTGGCCTCTCACGTATGTCTGGAATAACTACCGGTTCATGTTCGGGCTGCTGCCCACGATCAAGTGACCTGGAAGCAGATTTAGCGCGGCCCTGTTTCAGCCCGACCGTTCCGTCGTGATGTCGTTGATTCAGTTGTTATAGGAACTCGCTTCGATGTTCTTCAAACAAATCAAGGGGGAGAAATCTATCACCCCGCCAGATAAGGGCTCATACCGTGCTCGTGCAGCCATGCCTTTGCCTTGCTAATAGCCTCTGGCGCATCCTTGATGCTGCAGATGGCCTTGTACACGGATGCCCAGAAAACAACTTTGATTTTTCTTGTTTTTTAGCCCCACTACCTGCGTCTTACAGTTTGGGCAATACCAAGAGTAAATCGTCCAATCCTCCAGCATCGCCATTCTCCTTCTATCTTTTCTTGCTCAACGGAACGAGGAGATTGCAATCTGCCATCTGATATACCGGAACGCGCTTGGTTTTAGCGTACGCCAATATCTGAACGGCGTTATGGCAGTGTTCACATTCCATCCGTCGGCCTCATCTAAATCGAGACTTCTGTTGACTGTGCCGCAAATCGGGCATTTAACATCTTTTGCATTCAAAACAACACATCTCCCATCGACATTAGATTATTGTTTAGAGTGATTTGATCACGTGCCGAGCAACGCCTTGTACCTGAAAGCTCCGCACCTTTATGGTTTTGCCCGGGTATCGAGCCTCGTTTTCATATTCGAGGATGTAATACCCACTGTCCTTATCGTAGCCGGCATATCGCTTCAGCGTATTCTGGTTGTCCTCGTCCAGCGCAACGACTACATCCCCTTCGAGAGCAGGGCAATTGCGTTCGATAACAAGCAGATCGTCCTCGTCGATTCCGGCATCCACCATGGAATCGCCTTTGGCGCGGAGAATGTAGAAATCTCCCTTGCCAAACATAGAGACCGGGAGGCTGACATACTCCTCAATCGACTCTTCCTCATCCTCCGGATTGCCGCAGCGAATAGAACCTACTAACGGGGCGGATACATAGGCCGTTTTCATTTTGGCGCTCTGGGGAGCAGACAAGATACCTCTGCCGTAATCGATCAGGTTACGGTCACTTAGCTCCTGAAGGTAGCGATGCGTAGTGGATCTGGCAACGCCAACGCCTTCAGCAACATCGTTGATCGTAGGAGAGCTGTGGTGCTCCTGATAATACTTGTTTACGAACTTCAATATCCTGTCCAGAGTTTCTTGATTCTTTGTTCTCATATCAGCACCTCTGTTTCTATGTGGGATTTCAAGTCCCATAATGTTATTATACTCAGGCAAAAAAGAAATGCAATAGGTTTGTAGAAAAGCAAAACGAGGTGGCGATTCTGTTCGTCACCTCGTATAATTGCATTATGTTATCCGTCCATACCAGTCCAGATTCTGGGCATTCTTCGTCTGGCCTGCCCTTGGATGATCCATATGAAAGAAAAAGGCGATACCGGTAGGCACCGCCTTCGCTTTATGCTGAAATTTTTGCGTACCGCTCCGACTCTATGACCTCCATCATGACAGAGTAAGGGGAAAGATCTCCGCTTGTCACCATGGAAAACAGACGAGGCGTACATCCGGAAACCAGGGCAACGCCTTGCTCGTTCTTTGTCACGGGCTGATTGCTGTTTCGGCTCGCAACATTCCAGAAGACAATCTGAGGTAATCTGTACCCATGCTCCGCAAATCTGCGCTTTGCACTGGCAAAATTAGACACAGATGCATTTCGAACGCAGGCGTTGAACTCCATATCCGAAATCAGATACAAAGTCTCGGGCAGCTCTTCTTGCGGGACATTGTTGCGCACTGCCGCATCCAAGATCAGATCAAAGACCGCTTCCACATTTGTATCGGCAACCTCGTTAAAGGTGCACAGATACTCCAGCCTCTCGGCAAAGGTCTTGCCCTTGATCTCAATAAGCTGCGGCCGGGAAGAAAACTCGATAAAATGGTTATGGAAGATACCGGTATTACGCTCTCCGAAATACAGTCCCAAGGACAGCGCAACAGCCGCCGGCAGCGCGTTGTCATAGCAGTACATGGATCCGGATGTATCCACTACTGCCAGCGCATTTCTGTTGTCACAGAAGTCGGGAAGTGACGCCCAGGACGCATTGAGTGCAGCCTTCTCTCCGACGGTCAAGTCAGCATGAAAGCCCCACCGGTTTGCATTCAGCGCAGATCTGACGATCTCATAAGGAGCAAGGTTATCTGCATGCAGCTGCTTTTCACCACTGCTTACAGCCTCCAGGAACGCGTTATAGCGCTCACCATCATTACGCAGGAATGCTTTCCGGTATTTGAACATGGCCTTGGACGGCTGCTTCGCATAGTCGAAAGAGTAGTCCTTCTCGCGGAGATGATTCTCTATGATGCGGATTTTCTTTCTCAGCTCTACAAGGGTCTTGCGATACTCCGCATCGGACATTCCAAGATAGCGGGCGATGCGCTTTGCTTTGCGGACCGTCTCTGCGTTGGACGCATTTACAGACGGAAGCCATTTCGCCAGCAGGGACACCTCTGCGTCAGACGCAAGGTCGGCCTCCAGCTGCTTGCGAATGGTACGCAAAGCATCCTTTTCGCAGGCCGTGCCGATGAGAGATACCAGATCGTCGTAGCGTCCGAACTCAGGGATCAGCTCAATATTCTTGTGCAAGGACTCCGCTCTGTTCTCGGCAAGCCAATTGATGATAACGCGGAACATCCGGCGCTCACCAAGGCCACCGCGAACATCGCGTCCGAAGAACAGGACCTTCATGGCAATATCCGCGTCCTCCGCATATGCGCGGACAAAGCGCCTGATGATTTCCTGATCGTCGGCTGCACGGAGCGCGCCGATCACTGCGAACAGATCCAGACAGTCAGACATTGTGCTTGTGTTGGTAACTGCGCCGTTTTCTGTGTAGGCAATATTCGCCTCACTCTTCAAATGATTCAACATTTCAATTCCTCCAATCAGACGGCGCAGAAGCATTTTATCACTCAGACGCCTTAAAATTGTAAATAGGTTTTAGTATTTCGATCACATCGACAGACTCTCGGATGACATCGATAATGTCCTTCAGCGACTTGTATGCCATGGGTGCTTCATCGATGGTGGCCTCATTGACCGATGTCGTGTAGATACCTTCCATCGTCTTCCTATACGCCTCTAAATCCAGCGTTTCTCTTGCCTTTGTACGAGACATAAGGCGTCCGGCGCCATGCGGGGCAGAATAATTCCATTCCGGATTTCCTTTTCCGCGAGCCAACACGCTGCCATCCCGCATATTGATCGGGATCAAGACAAGCTCTCCGTCATGGGCTGCAATAGAACCCTTGCGAAGGATCATTTCCTTCGTATCAATATAATTGTGGATGGTGTGGAAATAAGAAATCGCAGTCATTCCGGTCTTTTCTAAAATGATCTCCGCCATTCTTTCACGGCTGCGCCTTGCAAATTGCTGGCAGATTTCTACATCGTGGAGGTAGTCCTCTAAGTAGGTGCCGTACAGATAGCAAAGGTCTGCGGGGATCGTCGGCTCTTTTGCTGCCCATTCCTTCTCCATTGCCTTCAATGCGGTCTGAATCTCAGCTCTGCGGCCCTGCTCCTTATAGGTACGGATCAGCTCATCCCGACGCTCGAAGTAATCTGCCTTACCGGCATTTAAGTCGATGGCTAAAGACTGATAGAGCTCCGCAACCTGCTTGCCAAGGTTACGGCTGCCAGAATGGATCACCAAATACTTTGTGCCGTCCGAAGCTGCATCAATCTCAATAAAATGGTTCCCTCCGCCCAGCGTCCCCAGGCTTCTCTCCAAGCGCTTTGCCTGCTTCAGGTTTCTATAGCAGCGAAGTCCGGTCAGGTCAAAACGCTCCATGCGCCCTTCCCAAACATCTCTTCCGCTGGGAATATAATGAGCGGTAGCATCGACCTTTTCAAAATCAACATCCACCTTACCCAGCTCAGCAGTATACATGCCGCAGCCGATATCGACTCCAACGATATTAGGAACCGCTTTATCGATGATCGTCATTGTGGTGCCGATCGTGCAGCCCTTTCCGGCATGTACATCGGGCATGATCCGTATTTGAGATCCTGCTGTGAAATCATGGTCACACATTCTGCGGATCTGTTCGATCGCTTCGCCCTCTACAACCGTTGCATAACAGATCGCCGTATTTACCTTTCCTTTGATTTCAATCATCGTGCCGCTCCTTTCGTTTTAATTAACAAGGCATCACCGGGAATTGAACCCGTAAAATCGAAGTCGGTGTCCTGCCTTCGACAGGTTCCGGCTGTCAGATCGTACCACTTCATTGCTGTAGATGCCTTTATACAAGACGCGCTCTTTTTTTAATACATGCGAGGGATTTCACCTCACCAATGTTTGGCCGGCAGCAATCTCCGGTTATCCAGTTAATGTTTCAGTAACATAAGATATGTAATCGCTGTTCGCGTCTTTCACAAAAACAAGGCACCATTTGAAGCGGGATTCGGACCCGCGAACGATGATTATGAGTCATCTGCTATAACCACTTAGCTATTCGTCATTGCTGTTGGTGCCTTTTCAAGATGCAGTTTTTCGGCAAGCCATCGCTCCAGCTCAAAGAGAGGTGCGTTATCATCGTCTTTTGGTTGCTGTATGCATCTTTTACAAACAAGGTACATCCTTTAACGGATAATATCCGCCAGCGACAAGGATTTTCAGTCCTTTTCTAATAAGAAAAACAATTGCTGTAAGTACCTTTGATAAGAAGCAGTATTTTGTCATCTGCATCTTACACGCATATTATACGGTTCAAACGCAGGCATTTCACGGAAAAAAAGCTGCGAACTCACTTGAGTTCACAGCTTTTTTGAGAAATGAGTCGTTCTTTTATTAAATTCACGAAGCACTCCGGCTCCAGAACCTTGATATACGGGCCGAAAGACAGCACACGGATCACGATCTCGGTCTCATCGTTTTCGTAATACTTCAGCCGCAGGATATATCTGCCATCGTCTGTTCGCTCTGCTTGCTTTTCAAAATGCGCAAAGTGCAGCATGGCTCTCTCCAGCGCATTGCGCTCATCGGTGATCAGCAAGGTCAGATTCTTCCGACGCTCTGCTTTAGGCTTCTCGCGCCACGGGCCATTCCCGTTATAAAAGTCGCAGCTTAAAACTCTTCCAAGATTGAATTGCCTAAATTTACACCCAGCAGCCAATATACGGATCTTGTCGTCCTTTAACGAATACTCAAATCCTTTGGGATAAAAGCGAACCCGCACCTTCCTGCCGTGACGGTTCACCATAGTCATTTGAACAGGCCGATCACTCCGTATAGCGGAAAGCATCAGCCTGAAATGCTTTATGTAGGCCTCGTCTTCAAAAGGATCTCCGTCACTGTATTGGTCGTAGATTTTATAGTCATCCCTTGTGAAGAGCGGTTCCACATCGTTAAGCTCGGGAAATGCAACATCGAACAGCTTAACACGGGGATCTTCTGCTATTGCCTTCAGCCACCGCTTTTCCAGATTGGTCAGGGGCATGGTGGGCTTATGTAACAGAACCGGCGAAAGATCCTCGTGAAGCAGCGGCCATTTCCCGGATTTCAGCGCAGGAAGTATGGTCAGGACGCTCTCAGAAAATGCTTCTTCCATAACGCAGCGCTGCAAATCCTTCTCGGTTGCTTCGGGGTTAAACGCTGCTTCCATGATTTTTGCGACCGTATTGTAATAGGCGGAGTATAACTCACTGAAAATCATTGTGCAGCACCTCCGTCAAGCCCATACATATGGCACATTTCCAGAATGTCTGCCTTGAATTTGTTTTCAGCCGTTCGATTTGAGAAGCTCATTCTCGTAATGCGGGAGATAAATGTGCGTATCCACGGCAGCATTTCTGTTGTGTCAAAAACCTCTGCAACATACCGGTAGTGGTTGTCGTCGATTTTCTCTACACACCCACAGCGTTTTTCTCTCTCCAGCCGGCGGACAATAAACTGCTCATCGTCTTCAATCTTTATTTCAAACTCCACATGCTCGGTATGTTTGATATTCCATTTGCAGTTCACACCCCACATGTGAGCTTCAGCCTTGCTGAGTGCGCCGCGCAACGCATCGAACTTTTCGCAAATCTCATCTTCAATCCTGATGTTGGACATATAGTCCAAGCGATAGGAATTCAAGCGATTGGCTTTTTCGTGAAAGGCTAAAAGGTTTTGCCGTCCGTTTTGGGCGCTTATGTAGAGCTTGAGTGGGACTAACCGAACCGTTCTGACTTCGTTTGAATGTTTGCCCAAATTGTCAACGGTGATGTAGCGATGGCCGTGAATAGCCTCAAACAGTGTGTCCATTACATCACTATCCATTGCCTGCGTTATGTAGTGATGCTTAAAGGAAAACAGCTCAGGGTGCTTCGGCTGCCTGTCCTGCAGGAATGAGCCGATAACGCCGCACGGGGCCACCTCGCTGAAGAAGTCGATCACATCATGCAAGGCAGTGATGTCCGTATCCGGAACTCTGCTATACAGGACCTTCCGCCCATCCTTCTCCATCCGAATGATACCCTCTTCGGCATACTCCTTGAGTTTCTTTCTCAAGGTAGACTCATCAAAGGCCATACTGGATGACAGCCGCTGATCGATCTCCTCAATCAGCTCTGTAAGCGTCATTTTTGTTTCAGGATCATAGAGAATATCAAAAATCGCAAAATGCAGTGTGATATCTCCATCCGTAAAGCTCTTGGCCTTCCACGCCTTATAGAATGGGTTCTTACGGGTCACGCGGCTATCTACCGACAGGAAAACGTTCTTTCCTTCCGACGTCTGCGTGAACCGCATGTAGTCTCCCAACCAGCTCTCCAGCCTGCGGCGTTCATCATCTTAGGAGCGTGCACTCTTGGCATCATATTCTGTTCTGCTCTTAAAGCCATACACATAAAACTCACGCATATAAGCTCTGACTTTTTCAAAGTTTTTAATGAGCTCGTTATAAGCCATGCAGACACACCCCTTTCATGATAATGGATTTTATATTGTTTTTGCTTACAGTTCACGGAAAAAAGATTGCGAAATCTTGTTATTCCGTGCACTCCTCCATGAGAGCTTCCAATAGTACATATTCAGGGTCGTCTGATAAAAAATAGGCGATAGAGGCGGTGTAATATTCTCTTTTCATGTCGTCTCCTTATTATCAGCACTGAAGTCAATGGCTTTCAGTTCTGCAATCAGTTTTCCAAGGGTCTCGTTAAGTACATTCTTTTTCAACTCGCATTCCCAGACAGTGATTACCTTCCAGCCCAGAGTTTCTAATTCTTTGCGGCTTTGATTGTCCCGTTCAACATTTCTAAGAATTTTTGGCCTCCAGTAATCTTGATTGGATGAGGGCCAAACAAACCGAGGACAATCATGCTTATGCCAGAAACAGCCGTTCACAAAGATTACAGCTTTATATTTGGGGAGAACTATATCAGGACATCCCGGCAGCTTCTTCACATTCTTACGATAACGGAATCCTTCTGCAAAAAGATACTTTCGTACAATTTCTTCAGGCTTCGAATTCGTACTGCGGATGTGAGACATGTTTATACTTCGGACTTCCTTACTATGGTTATCCGCCATTCTGTTCACCTTCCGGCAAATTGTCTTTCAAAACTTTGGCTAACTTCTTGGCAATCGACTTAGCCATAATCGGCGGAACCGCATTGCCCACCTGCTGATACTGTTTGTCCTTTGAGCCGCAGAACACAAAACTATCTGGGAAAGTTTGCAGACGCGCTGCTTCTCTAACACTGATAGCTCGATCCCGTGTCGGATGTATCCACATAGATTTGCGGACATTTACCACTGTCCCGCAGGGTTCGTCGTAGTTTAATCTAAGATAAATCGTATTCTGTGTTCGGGATGCGTCCGTATATGTATTGGTTTTCAGCGAATCATCTAAAGCGTGGAAATTTTCTCCCTGTTTGAGTGCCTTAAAACGCTGCATCGCTGTATCGGTTGTTTTTGTAACCATATGGTTTTTTAGTATTTTAGAATCTCGGAGTGAGGAAGCCAATTCACCCAGGTTCTCTTTTGGTTGCAGTGCAATCCCTTCTTTGTCGTCTTCAAGCTCAACGACCGGCTCGACATCTTCCAAATCGGTGATGGCGTCTCGCACGGTTCGATATTCGTCAGCATCAAAACGGCCTTTAGGAAGGGCTATTTTAGAAGAAATACTGCGTTTAATGCCTATCACAACGAAACGCATTCGTTTCTGAGGTGCGCCATAATCTGCAGCGCAAAGGACATCTTTATCCAAAACGTAGCCATTTTCAGGTGCCTGCAATACGCGCTCCAGATAATCGTAAACAGCAAAAGAGCGAATCACGGCTGCGATTCCATCTTCGACAGAGTAGGCATCCACAACTATGTGATTTTCGTGTATCTCCTGTGCCTTGCTGAGCATACGCTGGATCAGAATCGCTGGTTCAATCCTGCTTTTGAGCGCAGACGCATCCAACTCACCAGAATAGTATTCTGAGATCTCTTGAAATGCTTCCGCAGAGACACTGGCGATATGATTACTATCATGCAATTTCGCATAGTCAGCAGCCGCAGCACAAAGCTTCTTTTTGTGCTTTTCAAGTGCAGATTTCATTTTTTCAAGATTCTTCGCGGCCTTATAGATAACGTTCAGCTCAAAGTAATGCTGTTCCGGCCAAAGATACTGCTGAATCTTCTGCTGATCTTTAACAATCTCCAGTGCGCCGTCAAATACATACGCCTGATCCAGCAAGTGAAGATATGTGGATTTAACAGGAATCTTGTATTTTGCGACAGTTTCAATATCACTCTCTTCCATATAAAATCGGTGAACATCAGATTTCAGCATGCTGACATTTTCCATAACGAATGCTTTTGGTTTGAGTTCGAGAATAGCCCTGATATACTGTTTTACCAGCATATTATTCTGACTGATAGCATGGTTCTTTTGGCGATTCGCATTAGAAAAGCCTTGACAGGGCGGGCCGCCGATGACCACGTCTATATCCCCATATTTTTCCTTAATCTCGTCATAATTTGCAGCGCAGACATCTCCCTGTACTTCAACGCCGGGATGATTCAGGCGATATGTTTCCTGCATATAAGGGCTGTTCTCAAACGCTACCTTGATATCATATTTTCTCGTCTGCATAAAGCCGAGGCTCAGGCCTCCTGCTCCTGCAAACAAGTCCACAACTTTGTACACAACACATTCCTCTTTCTCTTGTTAAAGGTTAAAACCCTCGGATAATGCTCGATCAAGGAGCGCAAGGAGTCGTTGGCTCTGGTATCCACTCGGCATTTTGTTGGGGATTTGGCATGCATATTTCAACGCCATATTTTCATCGGGCGATGCCATGCGTTTCTGGATCGCAAACGCAGATAGCTTTTTCCATTGATCTGCAGAATATTGAAGTACTTTAACCTGCGCCTCCGTTTCGGAAAGCATTTTTTGGTCTTTCCTCGCTTCTTTTTCTGCTGCCCTCACTTCAGCTTTTCCAATCAATACACTAGAAAATTCTGCTGGCAGAATTAGATTAATTTCTTGAACGCTGTTCCAGCATCCCTCGCGCTTGCACCACTGCGTGACATTGATTGTAGGTCTATTTGGATCAGTTATCCTATAGAAGACCTGCTCAGCTATCTGTTCCAAAGCTTTTGTAACGCTTTCTGGAACGCTTTGGCGCTGCCAAATACTCTGCAAATCCAACTCCATATTTTTGAACTGCTTCCGAATTAACTGATGAAGCAGTGCCAATGAATAAGTAACGATGTTCGCTCGGTAGCCCTGTTCATACCACTCTTGCCTCGGTATCAACGCTTCGAGATGCTTAAATAAGATAACCAGCGCCACGCTTTCTGTAAAGTATCGCTCATTAAACTGCGAATCGTTGGTCGTCCAAGCTTCATCAATCAACTCAGCAAACTTCATAAAGTTTGTCTGAGCACCCTTGCTGACGATGTGGGGCATTTCACTCCACGTGTTGCGTACTTTAGCCAAATCCGTTTTAGTGATGACTTTGCTCTTGGGATTCTGCAGCAGGAATTGTCGCTTCTTGGCCGGTGTAAGACGCATTTGTGCCTGAAGAAATTGACCCTTGGCACGCTCATAAAACCATTTTGTTTCATACTGCGCACCAGATTCTGCAGGAGCAAAAATTCTCCGGGAATGCTGCTCCATGCGTATGTGGAATGGGTGAGTAGAGAAGAAATCTGCATCTGTAACTTTGTTTTGGCTATTTGAGGACCGAGATATATTTCGTACCAACTCCGTTGAACGGTCCATGTCGCTTTCATCAATCTCAGTCAGCTTCATCTGTACGTAGATGCCTTCCAAATCAGCTTTATCCTTATGACGGGTATTGGAAAGGGATGCTGTCGTCTGGCCGCCGTTAATGATCTGGAAGTCTCTTGCACCAACAATGTGTGTTCCACTTGCTGTGCGCTCAAGTTGGACATCCATTGCGGTTGCAGATACGCCATTGTTATACGCAAAGAACATTGAGGGGCATTTCAAAATGGTTTCCCTGATTTTTTTATTTACGGCGACCTTAGTAGAAAGGAATGACCGGACATTGCCTTCCAATAATTGACTGCCATACTTAATTCTGCACGTCGGACTTTACTTGAACAAGCCATTCATTTACAGCTTCTGCAATTCGGTTCTGCACATCTGTAAAACGGCTAACATGAATCATCATGGAGCGGTGCTCGGTATAATCGCCGCGCAGATCACGAATTGCATTAAACAGCAGAAAGTATGCGATTGCTTCATACATGCTGGGCGGCAGCGCATCCACTTCCAATGTCTTTTTGTGTGCGAAAGGGAAAAATAGATCCATTTCTTCGCGCCGCAACGGAATCAATACATCCGTATTTTGCCGCGCTGCCTGCCGTGCAGCCTCCTCTCGCGGCGTTCTGCTTGGCGCGGGTATAGGCCGGTGCGGAACCGTCCGTCGTAAGTGCCACATTGGGATGATGAAGGATGTCATACTTGAGATCCCGGATGGGGCGCTCCCCGCGTATAAAAAGAAGTGCGTACTGGTTGTCCAGCATAGGTTTCACTTTTCCAGTCGCGCCCGGCAAGCAACGCCAAGGTTGCGAAGCTCAGCAGGTCAATGGCGGATTCAAACACATGAATGTGTTCCGCATTCGGCTTTCCCTCCAAGAAAAAAGAGAAGTGCTTGTCGCTGCCGGTCAGCTCGCCCTTGTAGCTGCTGACGGTACTGCGCAGAGCGCCATATCTCGCTTTGCCGTCCTTGTCGTACCCTACGAACATCGCATTGTGGTAATCTGCAGACTCAAAGAGCAACTTGTTATCCAGGCAATAACGGATAATAACCGGGTGAATTCCTCGGCCTTGCAGGTATTTCTCCACGCGGTCCGTTGTTTCGGACAGCTCCGGCATCAGCAAATTCGTATGCTTTCGTTCCTTCTGGCGATAGAAAACGGGAGGCTTTTCTGCCTCCCGTCCGAGAATAATTTCTGCTGCCTGCGTGAAAGGGATGCCCTTCACCTTGATGAGATAGTCCAGCGCTGATCTGCCGCCAATGCCCTGTGAGAACCAGCACCACTTGCCATTGCTGATTCGCAGGGAGTCGTGCTCTCTGGTGCAATAGGTGTTTCCGGACACATGGACAAGCTCCTGCGGTTCATAATTACGGAGGTAAGTCAAAAGATCCATTTCCTTGGCCTTGGCAACATCCTCCGCAGCAATATAGCTCATAGGGCATCACCTCGCTTCACGCCGGTCTCTCAGGAAATCGGCCCGGATGACCGCATTGGCTCGGCACTCGATGGTGTCACGGATGTTGTCCATGTGGTCGGTCTCCCGCTTTTCAAAGTCCTTGAACACATCCGCAAGGGGACTGGGCGATTTCAGGAGCGCCTTGCACTGCTTATCGGATAGGTCGTATTCCTCCAGTGCCAGCACGATGTCCTCCCGTACCGTGTACTCGTAGCAATGGTTCAGGATCTCATCGGGCGGCTGGGAAAGCAGCCACTCCCGATACTTCTCCTGTTCTGCGAACACCTTCCTATATAAAGCGGTGTTCAGTTCTTC
>NZ_JAJEPW010000060.1:0-15692 GCF_020687045.1 Brotocaccenecus cirricatena | reverse complement strand
CCCCCCCCCCCCCCCCCCCCCCCCCCCGCCCACCCTCTTATTCTTTTTATTCTTATTTTTTCCTATTTATGTGTCCGGCACAACGAGAGCCGAAAGGAGCGACCCGCCATGAAAAAATGCAGCAAGACCCTTCTGGGCCTGGCCCTGGCGGCGGCCATGTCCCTGTCCCTGATCGTCCCCGCTTCCGCCGTCTATTGTCCCCACGACTATTACGCATCCACCGCCGTCTGGTACACGGATGACGGCCCCCGGCTGCAGACCCGGCACTGGCAGATGACCATCCGGTGTCATAACTGCGGCTACGCAGACGCCGAGAAGGAACACACGTTCCCGGTCCGGCTGGAGCTGCCGGAGGGCTGTTCTGTTCTGGTGTGCCGCAATCTGCGGGTGATCGGCTCCGCCCCGGTGGCGGTATGAGCCGTCTCTATGAAAACTAAGGCTTGACAGGCAGGGCTACTTATGATAAACTCCGTATATGATTTATCATAAGTAGTCCTGCCTGCACCCATTTGACCGATGCGAAAGGAGCTGTTTCTATGAATCCCATGCACCAACTGACCCGGCGGCCGGTGAAGGCGGCCTTCGGCGCACTGCTTCTGGCCTTAGCGGGGGTGATCCTGGCCCTGTCCGGGGGTCAGTTCTGGGCGGCGGTCCAGACCCGGGCCGGGGTGGAGGAAACCTACACCACCGTGGCGGTGGTTACCGGCGGGAAACGGCAGCTGGTGTCCAGCGGCGACATAGTATACGAGGACATTGGCCCCACATACGAAGCCAACGAGTTTCTGAAGGAGACAGCCCAGAAGGGCTGGAGCATCATCCGCGGTCAGGCCGCCATGGGCCTTGCCGGGGGGTACAGTCCGAAGCTCACGCCGCTGACCACATTTTATCAAATGGACGTTGACAGCTCCGACACCCGCATTGATAACGATGAGGACGTCCCCTATAACTTCGCCATCCTGGAGATCGAGATCACGGAGGTGGGGGAGGAGAGGGTCTATTATCCCAGAGAGTATGATACAGGCGCTTTTTTCAACTGGGTCGTCTCCGGCAAGGTGCTGGGAGTGCAAGCCATGAGCGGCGATTGGAACGACCCCACCGGCCGGAACGCAAATTTTTATTTGCAGATCACCGGCGAGTCGGATGCGGCGGGCAAGGCGCTGCAGGCCGGACAGCGGATCCTGGTGTTTACCCACAATTACCGCGACCTGGATTTCGAGCAGCGCTGCCTCATTGCGGAGGACCTGAGACTCAGTGGCTATGAGGTGGACCCCCGGAGCCTGGATATTGAGAACAACATGATCCGTTATGCCGACCGCACCACCGACATCACCATAACGGACGGCGAGGGAAATCCCTGGCCGGACGATGCGCCCCTGTATAAGGACCCCGTCACCGGCAATGAGTCCACCATAGACCTTCGGCGACTGAACACCATTGCCTTCAATGTCGATGACTGCTCCCAGCCCTGGACGTTATACGATGAGCAGTGGAATGTGGAGGAACAGAAATGGGAGTGGACCGTTCAGCGGGTCATTGCCTATGACACGGATTATGACCTGGCCTCCTTTACGGTGCTGCCGGAGGGCGTCACGGCGGAGGAGATGATCGCCTCCTCCCCCACCTGGCAGAAGGCCATGGAGTCCGTCCGGGTCAACAGCCACAGCGTGCCGGTGCTGGCGGTGAATCACTTAGAGGCTCTGGCGGATTTCGCCGCCGGGACCACCATGGTCACCCAGGGCCGCAGCATCTCCCAGGCGGAGTACGACTCCGGGGCGGCGGTGTGCCTGGTCTCCGAGTCCCTGGCCCGGGAAAACGGCCTGAACGTGGGGGACGTTCTGCCGCTGTCCCTGTATGAATACGACCAGGACCTGCGGTATTCCTACATACACGAATATAACCCCCGGCCCTCCTGCTATCTGCCGGACCAGGGCTTTCAGCAGGAGACGGAATACACCATCATCGGTCTGTATCGTCAGAGCAACGAGTGGGTGACTACCCCCACCAGCTTTACCCCCAACAGCGTGTTCGTGCCGGAGAAAAGCGTCACCTGCCAGACGGTAACCGGCAACTATGGCGTGTGGTCCAGCCTGATTCTGCAAAACGGCACCATCGACCAGATGGAGGCCCGGCTGGAGGAAAACGACCTGGGCGGCGCGGTGACCTACTACGACCAGGGGTACAGCGATATTGTGGAGAGCCTGGACGGTTATACCCGGGTGTCGCGGACGGTGCTTCTGGTGGGTTTAGCCCTGTGGGCGGTGGTGCTGGCGGCGTACTGCGTACTGCTTCCCATGCAGGAGGGAAAAACCGCCCTGCGTATGTGGACACTGGGTGCAAAACGCCGGGATATTGCGGGACAAATCTGGACGCCCTCGGCATTGATGGCGGCTGCGGGGACGGTGATCGCGTTGGCGGTCAGCATCCCCGGTATGTCCTGGGCCACGGACAAAATCCAGGCCCTGACCGGCTCTGATCTGACGCTGAAGGTATCTACCGGCCAGACCGTCGCCCTGTGCGCCGGGGCCCTGGCCATTGCCCTGGCAGTGATTGCCCTGGTCAGCGTATCCACCGCACAGCGGGGTATCCGCAAGGCGGAATAAGCAAATCAAAAGGCGAAAGGAGGACCGCCTATGACGCCCTATTTTTTCAAGCAGATGCGCAAGCGCACCAGCCTGTGCCTGGTGGTGGTGCTGACGGCCTTAGCGTTTTCCCTGGCCCTGTGTATGCTCCAGCGGTCCCGGGACCAGATGGCCGCACGCATTGAGGAGGTTTATGACAATCTGGAGGTCCGGTGCAGCGTCACCAATCTCACGGGGACCCAGTCGGACCAGCTGAACCTGCCGGATTGGGTGCTGCGGCTGTTCGACGGGGAAAAGACCTACGGCAATTTCCAGGACAACGACCTGTTCGCCCCCTATGTCCGGGATGTGCAGGTGCGGTCCACGGTGTACTGCACCACCCCCGGCGACCAGGACCGGCTGACCCTCAGCGGCGTCACCGGGTTGAAGGCGGACAGCTCCCTGCTGGCCTCCTCGGGCTGCACCGTCATCTGGCGGGAGGGCTTCGGCGAGGATATGTTCCGGGGGCGGGGCTTCTCCCTGCTGCTGCCGGAGGAGCAGGCGCATCTGGTGGACGGGGACGGCTATGTGACCCTGGAGTTCACCGGGGTGGAGGGGGACAATATCCAGCACCGCTTCCTGGCGGCGGGGACCTATACCGGCGGGTCCGGGCGGCTGTACTGCTCCTGGTGGGTGGTGCGGCAGCTGTGCGAGGAGACCTACGGCGGTCTGACGCTGGACAGTCTGTCCGCCGCCATGGCGGACAACCGGGAGATCGGCGAGTTCTGGGACGGGTACGCCAGCCGCTATTTCGTGGCCCCCACCAAGGACGGCACCCCGGTGCCCTGGGAGGGGTCCCGGCTGTACCGCACCTATCCCTTCGCCCTGGCCGTTTATGACGATGTGCTGGTGAAAACCGTGGAGCAATTGCAGCAGAACCAGCGGCTGCTGGGGCTGGTGTCGTGGCTGCTGGGGCTGGCCTCCTTCGGAGTGGGGGCGGTGTTCAGCATCCTGCTGCTGCGCCACCGCAGCCGGGAGCTGAAGCTGCAGTTTATCCTGGGCCAGAGCCGGGGCAGCATCTTAGTGTGGGCCCTGACGGAGCACGGGCTGCTGAGCCTGCTGGGGGCGATCATCGGCGCAGGGGGCTTCTGGCTGGCCTTCCGGACGGCCCCGGCCTGGGGGCCGGTGGCGGGTTTCTGGGTGATGAATCTGGCGGGCACGGCTCTGGCGTATCTTCTGACCATGCGGCGAAAGTTTCTGGAATCAAATCTGGGGAGGGAATAAATATGAACATCCAGCTGCAAAACGTTACCTATACCTATGCCGGGAAGTATCAGCGGGTCACCGCCGTGGACGGCGTCAGCTATACCTTCCACGACGGGACCCTGTACACCATCATGGGGGCCTCCGGCAGCGGCAAATCCACGCTGCTGAGCCTTTTAGCGGGGCTGAAGCTGCCCACGGAGGGGGAGATCACTCTGGACGAGCAGCCCATCCGGCTCATGGACCGCAGCGCCCTGCGGCGGGACACGGTGTCGGTGATCTATCAGGATTTCAACCTGTTTCCGCTGCTGACGGCGGAGGAAAACGTGTGCTATCCCCTGCGGCTGCAGAAAATGGACAAGGAAAAGGCCCTGGAGCTGGCCCGGCAGCGGCTGACGGATATGGGCATCCGGGAGTCGTATTTCCGGAAGCTGCCCAATCAGCTGTCCGGCGGCGAGCAGCAGCGGGTGGCCATCGCCCGGGCGCTGGCGGCGGGCAGCCGGGTGATCCTGGCCGACGAGCCCACCGGCAGTCTGGACAGCGACAACGGGCGGATGATCGTGGAGACTCTCCAGCGGCTGGCCCACCAGGAGGAGCGCTGCGTCATCGTGGTGACCCACGATCCCAAGGTGGCCGAGGCCGCCGATATCCGGCTGCATATGCAGGACGGAAAGCTCAGCGGGGAAGAAGCATAAAGCCCGGAAGGGCAAAAAATCAGCTGGCTGCGGGGGGCAGCCAGCTGATTTTTTCAGGATTCGCCGAATTCCCGGGTCAGGTCCCGGTCCAGCAGGGTGCGCAGCTCCGCCATGGGGTCCGCGCCGCAGTAGAGGATGCGGTGCACCGCCTGGCAGATGGGCAGCTCCACGCCATAGCGCTCCCCCAGCAGCACCAGGGCCTCCACGGTGTAGTACCCCTCCGCCAGGTCCGTATAGGTCTCGCCCCGGATGAAGGACTCGCCGAACTGCCGGTTGTGGCTGTACCGGGAGAACACCGTGGCCTCATAGTCCCCCAGGTGACACAGGCCATAGGCCGACAGCTGGCTGCCGCCCATGGCCTGGATGAGACGGGCTACCTCCCGGGTGCCCCGGCTCATCAGGGCGCCCTTCAGGCTGGACAGGCCCTTGCCGTCTAAAAATCCGGCGGCGATGCCCACCACGTTTTTGGCGGCGGCCCCCACCTCGTTGCCGATGAGGTCCTCCCCATAGTAAAAGCGGATCAGGTCGCTGGAGAAGGACTGCACCAGCAGGCGCTTCACGTCCTCCCGGCTGCTGTCGATGACCATGCAGTTGGGGATGCCCCGGTAAAACTCCTGCACATGGCCCGGGCCCAGCCACACCGCCACGGCGTTGGAGGGGTCCAGATTCTCCTGGGCGATCTGGCTCAGGCGGCGGCCCGTTCCCTGCTCCAGGCCCTTCATGCACAAAACGAAGATCTTATCCCCCAGGGTCAGGGGCCGCAGCTGGTCCATCAGGCCCTGGAGTCCCTGGGAGCCGATGGAGATCACCACCGTCTCCGCCTGCCGGACGCAGGACAGGTCCGTGGACAGCCGAATGCTTTCCGGCAGCTCCAGCAGGTCGTTGCGGCGGGTGGCAAGAAAGCGCTGCATATGCCGGGAGCCGGGGCGGCCATACAGGGTGACGGCGTGGCCGGTGCGGTCCAGATACCAGGCGATCAGCGAGCCCCAGCGCCCGCAGCCGATGACGGTGATGCGCATATAAAAATCCCTCCTGCGGCATGATAACATATCTTGTTTATCATGCCACAGGAGGAGTTCTTTTGCAAGTTAATTTTCTGTGACGCCGGGCTGTTTCAGCTTCCGGGCATAGGCCAGGGTCTGCTTCAGGGCGCTGTCGTGGGTCACCGCCGCCAGGTGGAGCTTGTGGGCATAGGCCAGCAGCTCCCGGAAGCGGCTGTCCGGCGTGAGACCGGCGGCGATGAGGTCCGCCCCGGTGACCTGGGGCCGGGCCATCAGCTCCCGGTACAGGGCCAGGCGCTGCCGCAGCCAGGGCTCCGTATCCTCCCAGGGCCACAGGCTGTGGGTGCCCCGGCCGTCTGCCACGGCCAGCAGAATCAGGTCCTCCGGCTCTATGGACCGGTCAAACATCCGGTTGCTGGCCTTGACGGAGGCGTCGGCCCCCACCAGGGCGTTGGGCTTCATGTGCAGCTGCACCATGTTTCGCACATAGGCCGCCGCCTTGTCCCCCACGATCCGCCGCACCAGGGCGTCCGCCAGGGGCACCCCCGCCGACTCGTGGTCATAGGCGTGGATGCGGCCCCGGACATACTCGGTGGCGGCCGGTTTGCCCAGATCATGGCACAGGGCTGCCAGCATGAAGGGAAAGGGCTGCCGTGCCCGGCTGCGCAGAGCCGCCGCATGGTCCAGCACCAGCATGGTGTGGGTCCAGACGTCCCCTTCCCGGTGAAAGCGCGGCTCCTGGGGCACGCCTATCAGGGCCTCCACCTCCGGGAACCAGTGGGACAGCTGCCCCATGTCCCGCAGAGTCTCGAAAAACAGCGAGGGGCGCTCCGCCTGAAGCAGGGCTTTGCGCAGCTCCCCCTCCACCCGCTCCGGCGGCAGGGCGGACAGGTCGATGCCCCGGCACAGGGCGATGGTCTCCGGGGCCGCGGCGAACCCGAACCGGGCGGCAAACTGGGCCCCCCGCAGCACCCGCAGAGGGTCCTCCGGAAAGGTCCGGTCATCCACATGCCGCAGCACGCCCCGGCGCAGGTCCCGGACACCGTGGAAATGGTCCAGCACCCGGCCGGTCAGCACGTCCTCCATCAGGGCGTTTATGGTGAAGTCCCGCCGCCGGGCGGCCTGCTCCGTGCCCAGAAAGGGGTCCACGGTCACGTCGAAATCCCGGTGGCCCCGGCCAATGGCCCGCTCCCGCCGGGGCATGGCAATGTCCAGGCCATAGCCCTTCAGGCCGTAGATCCCGAAGCTGGCCCCCATCTCCAGGCGGCCGCCCAGGCCGTCTAAGATCTCCTCCAGTTGGCTGGGAGTCAGGCCGTGGACCTCGATGTCCACGTCGGTGTTCTCCCGGCCCAGCAGACGGTCCCGGACGAAGCCCCCCACATAGTAGGCCCGGCCTCCCAGGGCGGCGGCCTGCCGGGCGATGGCCCGGGCGGCCTCCATATCCCGGACCGGGTCCCGGCGGCCGGTCATCGCTTCTGCCGCCGGGCCAGGAGGTGGTCGATCCACACCAGCACATAGCCCAGGGCCAGGAAGGCTGCGGCCATGGCCAGGAAGATCAGCAGCACCTTGCCCCAGCCCAGAGCGTCCACGTCCATGAAGGGGTAGGGGTACGGCGAGCCGTTGTAAAACCGGAAGCTGCTGACCCGGGCCCGGATCATGGTGTATACGAAGTAGGCCGCCGGGAAAATGCCCCACAGGAAGGGCTCAAACCGGCGATAATGCCCCTTTTCGTCAAACAGCAGCCAATCCAGCACCGTCAGCAGCGGGGCGGCGGTGTGGAGCAGGTGGTTGGTAATCAGCTGGGTGGGGCCCATGTTGAAGTCCCCGGCGGCCAGGAACAGGTGGAAGGTGATGCCCGTGATGGCCATGGCCATCACCAGGGCTCCCTTGCACACCGGCAGCCAGGTGTCTCCCCGGCGGAGGGTGCGGACGGCGGCTCCGGCAAAATACACGGCGCACAGGATGTTGCTCATCAGGGTGAAGTATTGCAGGGCGGCCAGGTTCAGCCTTCCGCCGAAGAAGCCGCATTGCAGCACCACCCCCACGGCGGCGCACAGGGCGGTCAGGATATGCACGGCCGCAGCAGCGGCCCTGGAACGAATGGGCATAGCAAAATTCTCCTTTTTTGAAAGCGCTGCGGGCCGGTACAGGCAGCGCCTATACCGGCCCGGGAACAGATGGGGTCACTGCTGGCTCTGCTGCCAGCGCCAGGAATCCCGGCACATATCCGCCAGGTCCTTTTCCGCGTGCCAGTGCAGCAGGCGGGCGGCCTTGTCCGTGGCGGCATAGCAGGTGGGCAGGTCACCGGGGCGGCGGGGGCCGATGCGGTGGGGCACCGCCACGCCGTTGACCCGCTGGAAGGTCTCCACGATCTCCAGCACGCTGCTGCCCCGTCCGGTGCCCAGGTTGATGGCCTCCCAGCCCGGATGGCTCCGGGAGTAGTCCAGAGCCGCCGCATGGCCCCGGGCCAGGTCCACCACATGGATATAGTCCCGGACGCCGGTGCCGTCGGGGGTGGGATAGTCGTTGCCGAACACCGTCAGCTCCCGGCGGATGCCGGCGGCGGTCTGGGTGATATAGGGCATGAGGTTGTTGGGGATGCCGTTGGGCAGCTCGCCGATGAGGCCGCTTTCGTGGGCCCCCACGGGGTTGAAGTACCGCAGGCACACCGCCGCAAGAGAAGGGTCCGCCTTGGCGGCGTCCCGCAGGATCTGCTCGATCATCAGCTTGGTCCAGGCGTAGGGATTGGTGCAGCCGCCGGTGGGCATATCCTCCCGGCAGGGGGCCTCCGCATTGCCGTACACCGTGGCGGAGGAGCTGAAGATCAGCCGGTGGACCCCGTGGTCCGCCATCACCTCCAGCAGGGCCAGGGTGGTGTCCAGATTGTTGCGGTAATAGGCCAGGGGCTTCTGCACGGACTCGCCCACGGCCTTGTATCCGGCCAGGTGCACCGCCGCGGCGATGTCATGGGCCCGGAACACCCGGTCCAGGGCCTGCCGGTCCGACACGTCCATCCGATAGAACACCGGGGCCCGGCCGGTGATTTTTTCGATGCGCTCCGGCACGTCCGGGCGGCTGTTGGACAGGTCGTCGGCGATGACCACGTCATAGTCCCGCTGCAGCAGCTCCACCGCGATGTGGGACCCGATGAACCCGGCTCCGCCGGTAAGCAGTACGGTTTCCTTCATGATGCTTCCTCCCGAATCCTGTGGTTTACTGCGGCGTCTGGCGCACAACGGCGGAGAACCGGTACACGCCGGTGCCGTCGTACAACGGGGCCGTCAGCTGCTGGGCCAGGCCGCTGTGACGGTGGACATAGTACAGGGGGATGACCCAGCCGTCCTCCACCAGCATGGCCTCCGCGTCCTCCAGATAGGCGTCCCGGACCTCCACATGGCCGGAGGCGTCCGCCGCCCGCAGCAGCATGTCATAGGCGGTGGAATAGAAGTACCCATTGCCGCTTTCCCACAGGGACAGCAGGCCCGAGGCGTCGCCCCGGTCGGCGGTGACGGTGGTCAGGGCCACCATAAACTCGCCCTGGTTCAGGGCGTCCGCCAGCTCCTGGGCCGTGGCCCCCCGCAGGATGGCGATAAGCCCCAGCTTCTGCTTCCAAGCGTCCTGGACGGCGGCGGCGGTCCGGGCCGCCGTCTCGTCGGTGCTGTCATACAGCAGGGTGATCTGCCCGGCGGCCCCCACGCCGCCTGCCTCCTCCAGCAGGGTCTTGGCCTGCTGGCACAGGGCCTCGTAGTTATCAGGCTCGTTGTCGATGAGACTGCCGCTGCCCTGGCGGAAATCGCCGCCCATGGTGTTGCGCAGCCCCGGAGGGACAATGCCCTGGGCGGGGTCCAGAGGCTGGCCCTCCGTCAGCGCGTTCCGGTCGATGGCCAGGGCCAGGGCCCGGCGCAGGGACTCGCTTTCCAGGCTGCCGGTCCGCTGGTTCAGCAGCAGCAGGGTGGTCTGGGGATAGGGATCGGAGGTGTCACCCTCCGGCAGGTTCATGGCAAAGTCCACATCGCCGCCGGACAGCAGGTCCGCCCGGGCCTGGCCGTCCGTCTCGAACCGGAACTCCAGCACGTCCGGCCCCAGGCGGCGGGCGTCATAGTACCCGTCGGCCGCCTGGGCGGTGAGGCCCGTCTCGTCCCAGCCGGTGGCCCGATAGGGGCCGTCGGTCAGCAGGGTCTCGGAGTGCAGGGACCAGTCCTCCCGCTCCGCCGCATCGCTGCGCACCGGCATGGTGGCCGTCCCGGCGCAGACATCCGTCAGGAAATAGGCGCACTTGTAGGAGAGCTTCACCACGAAGGTGAAGTCGTCCGGGGCGGATACCTGAAGAAGGCTTCCGTCCTGCTTGGCCTGCACCTGGTCAAAACCCGCCACCATGTTCAGCAGAGCCGCATGGGGAGAGCCGGTGGCCGGGTCCGCCAGCCGCTGCCAGGCATAGACAAAGTCGTGGGCGGTGACGGTCTGCCCGTCGGACCAGCGGACGTTCTGCCGCAGGGTGAAGGTATAGGTCTCGGTGCCGTCCAGGTTGTCCTCCACGGTGTAGGATTTGGCGGCGGCGTAAACCGGCTGGATGCCGCCGTCCTCCCCCCGGGAGAGCTTCATGAGGTTTTCAAACAGGTGGGCCACCACCGTGCGCTCGGCATCGGAGGAGGCCATGGCGGGGTCCAGGGTGGCCGGGGCGGCGTCCAGGCACACCCGCAGGGTCATGGTGTCCCGCGGCTGGGCGCAGCCGGTCAGGGCCAGCATGCACACCGCCAGCAACAGGGCCATGTACCGTATCCGTCGTTTCATAGGGGCCACGCTCCTTACTTTGATTTGGGCTCCGCAGGAGTCACCCGTCCGTCCTCCTCCAGGGTGGCGGGGATGATCTGGCTGCGGGTGTTGCGGGCGATGTCGTCCAGCCGCATGCGGGAGGGGAAGTCCGACAGCAGGGTATAGGCCACGCCGTGCTTCTTGGCCCGGCCGGTGCGGCCGATGCGGTGGATGTAATATTCGTTCTCCTCGGGCACCTCGAAGTTGAACACCGCGTCCACATCGTCCACGTCGATGCCCCGGCTGGCCACGTCCGTGGCCACGAACACACGGAGCTGTCCGTCCCGGAAGCGGGCCATGACCTCCTCCCGCTTGCGCTGGGGAATGTCGCCGTGGATGCACTGGGCGTCCAGCCCCCGCAGCTGCAGGAACTTGGTCAGCCGCTCGGTGGAGCCCTTGGTGTTGCAGAAGCAGATGACCCGGTCCAGCTGCTGGGCCCGGATGATGGCGGCGATGGCGTCCACCTTCTTGTCAGACGGCACCTCGATGCGGTATTGCAGGATATCGGGCTTGTTTTCCCGGGTGGCCTGGACGGTGATCTCCTCCGGGTCCCGCTGATACACCCAGGAGATGTCCATGACCTCCCGGGATATGGTGGCGGAGAACATGCCCAGATTCTTCCGGTGGGGAATCTTGTCCAGAATGCGGGTCACATCGTGGATAAAGCCCATGTCCAGCATACGGTCCGCCTCGTCCAGCACCACGGTCTGCACCTGGCCCAGGGTGACGGTGCGGCGCTTCATATGGTCGGACAGGCGGCCCGGGGTGGCCACCACGATCTGGGGCCGCCGCTTCAGGGCGTTGATCTGCTTGCCGATGGGCTGGCCGCCGTACAGGCACACCAGCCGCACCCCCTCATGGCACACGGCGATCTGGCGCATTTCGTCGGTGATCTGCATGGCCAGCTCCCGGGTGGGGGCCAGGATCACCGCCTGGACCTCCTCGCTTTCCGGGTCGATGCGCTCGATGATGGGGATGCCGAAGGCCATGGTCTTGCCGGTGCCGGTGGGTGCCTTGGCGATGACGTCCTTCCCCTCCAGCATGGGGGGGATGCACCCGGCCTGGACGGGGGTGCTGATCTCATATCCCTTGTTCCTTATGGCGCGCATGGTGGCCTCGGACAGGCCGAAGCTGTCAAAGGGCGCGCCCTGTGTAAATTCCATAGCAGTTTCCTCGTTTTCTATATATTCAGCTTGTCAAAAAAGTTTTTTGCCAAGCTGCGTGCGGTTTTTCAGAACTTCAAAAAGTTCTGAAAAACCTATGATTGCAAACGAAAGACACCCCTGATGGGTTTCTTTCGTAACTATCTTCCTTTCCGATGGTGGAACATCTCCGCCTTTTTGACAGTCTCATATATTATATCACATTTGTCAATATGTTCCCGTACTGCTCCAGCAGCCACCAGGTGATCCGGGCCGTCAGCCCCCACAGGGGATGCGGAAGCCCCTCGTATACCGGCACCTCCATGCACCCGGCCTGCCAGGGATATCCGGCGGAGGCCCCCACCCGGTCATAGGGGAAGTCCGGCCCGATCTCCGGCCGCAGGGAATAGCGGTAGATAGCCGGGGGATGGGCCGCCAGCCAGGACAGGGGCGCCGTGAAGGTGTCCTGCACCTCGTCGGGGCTGGGGCGCAGCACCGCCGCCGGGTCCACTCGGCCCAGCAACGGATACATCAGCCCCTCGGACCGCAGGTACAGAAAGTCCAGGTCCCCGAAAATCTCAATGGCCTCCGCCGGAAGGCCCAGCTCCTCGAAGGTCTCCCGCAGGGCGCACTGCCGGGGCGTCTCCCCGGCCTCCATCCGTCCCCCGGGGAAGCACACCTCCCCGCTGTGGTGGTGCAGCTTCGCCGGGCGCACCTCGTATAAAAGGCTCAGCCCCCGGGGCGTTTCCACCAGGGGCGCCAGCACCGCGTATTCCTCCCGTGCCTGCTGCAGGGTGGGGCGGTGGGCCGCCATTCTGCGCCGCAGCGCCTGTTCATCCATGCTTTCTCCCCCTTTTCACCACCACTATACCACATTCCGGCCCGAAGAAAAAGCAAAATCCATAAAAACGCCGGAATTCGCAAAAAGTTCTTGCAATTGAAAAAATCAGGGCATATAATGTAAAGGTTGAGAGATTTGCTATGCAAAAGCATAGCAAAAAATAGAATGTGCCATTCCCTCGCCCCTTCGGGGCAACCGGGAATGATGCACAAAACTTCATGCACAGAAGAGTTTGCCTGTTTTCGTGGTGCGCCGCACAGTGCATGAATTTTGCTATGCAAAAGCATAGCAAAACAAGAAATGTGCCATTTCCTCGCCCCTGTGGGGCAACCGGAAATGATGCACAAAAACTTCATGCACTAACATTTGCGCATTTTCGTGGTGCAGTGCTCACGCATGAAGTTTTATACCCAAAAGAAAGGGGTTTTACCTTTGCAGAACGAAAAACTGAGAAACGTAGCCATTATCGCCCACGTGGACCACGGCAAGACCACCCTGGTGGACCAGATGCTCAAGCAGGGCGGCGTGTACCGGGAGAACCAGGAGACGGTGGAGCGGGTCATGGACTCCAACGACCTGGAGCGGGAGCGGGGCATCACCATCCTGGCCAAGAACACCGCCATCCAGTATGGCGACACCAAGATCAACATCGTGGACACCCCGGGCCACGCCGACTTCGGCGGCGAGGTGGAGCGCATCCTGAAGATGGTCAACGGCGTGATCCTGCTGGTGGACGCCGCCGAGGGCCCCATGCCCCAGACCCGCTTTGTCCTCAGCCGGGCGTTGGAGCTGGGTCACCGGGTCATCGTGGTGGTTAACAAGATCGACCGGCCCGACCAGCGCATCCATGAGGTCATCGACGAGGTGCTGGAGCTGCTGCTGGACCTGGACGCCACCCCGGAGCAGCTGGACTCCCCCATGCTGTTCTGCTCCGCCCGCCAGGGCGTCGCCTCCTACTCCCCCGACGTGCCGGGCACGGACCTCAAGCCCCTGTTCGACACCATCCTCAGCTATATTCCCGCCCCGGAGGCGGACCTGGACCAGCCCTTCCAGATGCTGGTGTCCGCCATCGACTATAACGAGTTCGTGGGCCGCATCGCCATCGGCCGTGTGGAGCGCGGCGTCCTGAAGCAGAATCAGGAAATCGCCGTGTGCAACTATCACGACCCCGACGCCCCGGCCAAGAAGGCCAAGGCCGTGTCCATGTACGAGTTCCAGGGCCTGGGCAAGCAGCCCATCACCGAGGCCACCGCCGGCAACATCATTGCCATGTCCGGCATCGGCGATATCACCATCGGCGACACCATCTGCGCCCCGGAGTGCGTGGAGCCTCTGCCCTTTGTGAAAATTTCCGCCCCCACCATGGAGATGACCTTCTCCGTCAACGACTCCCCCTATGCCGGCCGCGAGGGCAAGTTCGTCACCTCCCGCCAGCTGCGGGACCGCCTGTTCCGGGAGACCCTGAAGGACGTGTCCCTGCGGGTGACGGAGATCGACGGCGCCACCGACGCCTTCAACGTGGCGGGCCGGGGCGAGATGAGCCTGTCCATCCTTATCGAGACCATGCGCCGGGAGGGCTATGAGTTCCAGGTGTCGCCCCCCCGGGTGCTGTACCGCACCATCGACGGCAAGAAGTGCGAGCCCATCGAGCGGCTGGTGGCCGACGTGCCCAGCGAGTCCGTGGGCGCGGTCATCGAGAAGCTGGGCTCCCGCAAGGGCGACCTGATCGAGATGACCCCCGTGGGCAGCCGCATGAAGTTGGAGTTCCTGATTCCCGCCCGGGGCCTGTTCGGCTATCGCAACGAGTTCCTGACGGATACCCGGGGCGAGGGCATCATGGCCTCCGTGTTCGACAGCTACGCCCCCTATAAGGGCGACCTGAGCCGCCGGAACACCGGCTCCCTGGTGTCCTTCGAGACCGGCGAGTCCGTCAGCTACGGACTGTTCAACGCCCAGGAGCGGGGCGCCCTGTTCATCGGCCCCGGTGTCAAGGTGTACGAGGGCATGATCGTGGGCGTGTCCCCCAAGCAGGAGGACATTACCGTCAACGTCTGCAAGAAGAAGCAGATGACCAATATGCGGGCCGCCGGGTCCGACGAGGCCCTGCGCCTGGTGCCGCCCCGGAAGCTGAGCCTGGAGCAGTGCCTGGAGTTCCTGGCCGATGACGAGCTGCTGGAGGTCACCCCCGAGAGCCTGCGCATGCGCAAGACCATTCTCAACCACGAAAAGCGCATGAAGGCTACCCACGGCGGCAAGAAAAAGTAAAATATAAACACAAAACCCCGCCCTGCCGGATGGCAGGGCGGGTTTTTATGATTTGCGCATATACTGGAGGTCAGGCGGCCTGGGCCTCGAACTTCAGCACGCCCTCGGCGGCGGAGATGCGGGTCATCATGGACTCCAGATCCTCCACCATGTCCCGGGTCTCGGCGGAGATGGTGACACCGGCGCAGCCGTTGGTGGGGATGGTCTGGTTGATGGTGAGAATATTTGCGCCGGAATTGGCAAAAATAGACAGGAAGTTGGACAGCACGCCGGGGTTGTCCTTCAGCAGGGCGTAAAACGTGATGATGTGGCCGGCCTTCATGTCCTGGAAGGGCTGCACCGCGTCCTTATACTTGTAAAAGGCGCTGCGGCTGATGCCCACCATCCGGGCCGCCTCGCCCACGGTGGCCGCCTCGCCCACCTGGAGCATCCGGCGGGCCTCCGCCACCTTGACGAATACCTCCGGCAGGGCTTCTGCCGATACGATGTAATACTTCTGATTGCTCATGGCCGTAAACCTCCGCTGATGTGTCCGGCGGAGACGCGGCCCCGCCGTTTCTTTTGGCCATTATCATACCATGTTGTTTGACAAAACACAACTGTTTTCGTGGGAGGGAGCATACAAAAATGCAGGAAAAGCAGCGGGCTTTTTTGGTGCGGACTGCCTATTGGGCCGTTTGGGCGGTGCTGCTGTGGCTGGGGGTGCGGTATCTGCTGCGGTGGCTGCTGCCGTTTCTGCTGGCCCTGGCCCTGGCGGCGGCGGTGGAGCCGGTGATCGCCTGGTGCCGCCGCCGGATGGGCCTGAAGCGGGGGTTCACGGCGGCGGTGGTGACCATCGCCGTCACCGGGGCCATACTGGCGCTGGCGGCGGTGATCGTGTGGCAGCTGATCCGCCAGGCGGCGGAGCTGCTGGGGCAGCTCCCCGGGCTTCTGGCGGGGCTGCCGGGCATGACGGAGGACCTGCGGCAGCGGCTGGAGGACTTCTGCGCCGCCTGTCCCCAGGGGCTGCGGAGCTGGCTGGAGGAGGTCCCCGCCCTGCTGGGGACCCTGGCGGCGGGAGCGGCCCAGCGGGCCAGCGGGGCCTGCATCACCGCGGCGGCGGCCCTGGCCGCCGC